>JAFZOA010000137.1 GCA_017550775.1 Ruminiclostridium sp.
CTCCACGTGTTCTGCCGCGAACGATTCTGCAACATCTTCGGTCTCCGCACGGTTCAGCGTACAGGTCGAATAAACGAGCCGCCCTCCCTTTTTGACATACCGCGCCGCATTTTCAAGTATCGCCCGCTGTATCTCCGGAAGCCCCTCGATATCGGCCTTTTTCTTGTACTTTATCTCGGGCTTTCTCCGGATAACTCCGAGCCCCGAACAAGGAACGTCGCACAGCACTCTGTCGGCTTCGGGAAGCATTTTGTCGTACACCGACGCTTCCGCGACCCGCGTATTTATTATACCGAGCCCGAGGCGCTCTGCGCCTTCTTCAATAAGCTTTACGCGGCTATCGTACAGGTCGGACGACCACACCGCGCCTTTGTTTTCCATAATCTCGGCTATCGTAAAACTCTTGCCGCCCGGTGCCGCGCACATATCTATCACGGTATCACCCGGGCGCGGTGAAAGCAACTCGCAGCACTTCTGCGACGACAGATCCTGAACATGAAACAGCCCATTCCTGTATGCGCGAAGCCGTTCGATGCTTCCGGAGCCGCTGATGAGCACGCAAGTGCCGCTATCACCAACGGGTTCCGACTTTACGCCGTCCTCCGCGAGCTCATAGACAAGGTCGTCTGCGTCGCATACGGTCGTATTCACACGCGCAAAAACGGGAGGTCTTCCGAACGAAGTTTTCAGCATTTCTTCAGTTTTTTCCGCTCCGTAACAGTTCACCCACATCTTTACTATCCAACGTGCGCATGAGTATTTAACCGACAGAGTTCCGAGCTCGTCAAGCCCGGAAAGGTCGATCTGCCTGCCGGAACGAAGAAATGCACGCAGAACGGCGTTGATGAATCCTTTCGAGCGTTCCGGAGCAAGCTTCACAGTCTCGTTGACCGCGGCGCTCTCCGGGATATCCATGTATAAAAGCTGATAAAGCCCCATTCTGAGGAGCTGGAGCGTTTCATTCTCTATTTTGTCGAACTCTGTTTTTGAGTGTGAACGTATTATGTGGTCGAGCGTCATTCTCCGCTCGACCACACCGTAAAACAAAGCTGTAATAAACGCCCTTTCCGCGGTATTCTTTTCGAGCTCCGCGTCAAGCGCAATATTCGAGTACGCACCTTCGGAATGCGCTTTTGTAAGAAGAGCCAAAACTCTTTCACGACCTGTCATCATCTGCGTTTTCCCCTTGCGATAAGAATAAGTCTTAAAAGCTGTACCACGGAAGTGATGAAGCTTGCCACATAGGTCATAGCGGCGGCATTAAGCACCTTTCTCGCGCCGTCAAGCTCCGTTCCGGTCAGTATCTGATTAGCGAACACGGTGTTAATTGCGCGCTTGCTAGCGTCAAATTCAACAGGAAGCGTGATAAGCTGGAACAGTACGACAGCAGAATAGAACACGATACCGATCTCTATGGCAACCATCCATTCAAACAGGAATCCTACAGCAAGCACCCAGAACCATGCGCCTGAGACGAACTGCATAGCGGGAGCTATATTATTTCTCAGCTTTATAGGGCCGTATCCGCGCGCGTACTGTATAGCGTGACCGCATTCGTGAGCCGCGACACCTATCGCACCGATAGAGTTGATGTCAAACGTGCTGTCCGAAAGACATACCGCTTTCCTCGAATGATCGTAGTGATCGTTGAGGTTTCCGGGGATATGCACAACATCGACATCATAAAGACCGTTCATATCGAGTATCAGCCGCGCAGCCTCACTCGCTTTCATACGGTTCGCCGGAGTTATCTTATTGTATTTTGAAAACGTTGTTTTGACCTTTATCTGACATATAAGCGCAAGAATAAGCATACCAAGCAGTACATAACCGTAGAATCTGCCGGCAAATACATCATATATCAGATTAAGAACAGATGATACACTGGTAGCGAGCAGCATCACAGGATCTCCTTACTCCCCGAATCGTGTTCCCCGGGGGACCTTCTTCCCTCTCAGAAAATCGTCGGCAGACATACGCTTGCTGCCTTCCGCCTGTACATCGGTAAGACGAAGCACAAAGCCGCCGCATGATACACCGAGCTTGTCGTCCGCGGTCGTTCCCTCAGGAAGATCTGTCTTTATATCCGTTTTTTCGGCGAAATATACCTTGAAGCGCTTTCCGTCAAG
>JAFZOA010000138.1 GCA_017550775.1 Ruminiclostridium sp.
GCTGGAGCTGTTAAGATCAAGCACAAAGTTCTGAGCCGTGCGTATCAGGTCGTTGTTCACGTTGCCGTCAACACGGAATTCCACTGCGATCGTGTTAGTTGCCTGTTCGGGAAGAGTGCGCAGAGTAAGTGTTTTTATCGTTATTTTGGTGCTTCCGGATTCCGCGTCATAGTCCGTGCCGGATACGAGCTTTTTACCGTTGAGCCAGAGATCGATGAAATCTCCGAATACACCCTCGGAAACAAGGAGTTGATCGGTGGATATGTCGCTGATGAGGAAGTTGTGCTGTCCGGGGTTAACCTCATTACCGAGAGGAGTGAGCAGGGCATAGCCGCTGTCGGAATCCGTCTCGTTATAAACATTCTCGTCGGTGTTTTCCTTTACCGTGAACTCAAATTCCGCGGTTGTGTCCTCAAACGCGAGCCCGGTAAGCTTCTTTATGTTGCTGCTGCCGGTGACCGTGAAGCTGAAATCGCCGGTCTCCTGCGGAACGCCGTATATCTCGCCTGTCTTTTCATTGAATGTAACGCCGGAGGGAAGAGTTCCGGAATACGAGAACGAGATAGTGTTCCAGCTGTAAATGTTGTCGGTAGCTATGATCTTGGAGTAAGGAACGAACTTGACTGCATCCTTAAGAGGAGATTCGGTAACAATGTGCGGATTGCCGGCATGACCGCTTAGCTTGACAGTGACAGGTTCCTGTCCGTCTGCCGAGATCGTGAGCGTACCTTTTACTGCGCCGTCGCCGGTCACGGTTGCGGTAGGCAGGAGCTGTATCTTTGCAAGGTAGGTGTTATCCTCGAAGGACTCGTGTGTAAACGCGTTGAGCGTGCTGTTGTTGTACCCGCCAACCGTCCAGTAATCGTCGAGCTGTACATTTTCCGCGTCGCTCAGAGTCACGGTAAGCCCTGTGAGCGGCTGGTCGCCGATATTCGCGATCAGTATGTTATGCTCGAATCCGAAGTAGCTGTCGAGTCCGATAGCGTTACGCTCGGAGGGTCCGTTTACATACAGCTTCGCGCCGCTTTGCTGTTTTAAAATGCTTACGTTATAGTTCTTGGTCTTCTGACCGGTGGAAATGGTGTACTGAACAGGGCTTACGCTGAAATCCTGAGGGGTGTCATCAAACGATGCCTTTACTCCGACGAGGTCGCCGCTCTTTGAAAGGTATGCCCTGTCGCCTGCCGCGCTCGAAACATTGAGCAGCAGGGAAGACATATCAACCGTTACCTGCGGGTCGAGGAAAAGCGTCTGATAACCGTAGCCGTAGTAAGAGTCGTATTTGTGGTCTATTGCCTTGGTGCTGAAGTCCTTGACGCCCTTAACGTTGAACCACGGGTCATGCATATCAACGATCGGGACGCTTATATCATCGTTGAGCACGATACCGTCGTCGTCTTCATCATACTGCTCATCTTCTACTATGCCATAGTAGGAGATACCAAGATATCTGTAATTGCCGAGGTCGTCCTTGACGAACAGTGTGATAGTATTCGCGCTCTGGTAGCTTGAGGCAAGGGTATACCCGTATGTTCCTGTCATCAGGGCATCTTTAATGTCCGGAAGAGCCTCTGCCGCATCATAAGAGGAATAAAAGCCTTCAACAGCCTTTACTATCATACCGGGATCCCGGAATTCCAGTTTGAGGGAATAGGCTTTGCCCAGGCTGTAGCCGGGTTTAAGTCGTATTACATTTCCATAGTTTGATTCGGTTGGATACTCGGAGTAGTAATTATCGAGACTGGCAAGAGTCGCACCGTCATAAACCGAAGGTTTAAATGCGATTTTTACAGCCCTTCCTTTGAGTGTATGGTAAACAAAGCCCGAATATACCTTCACGCCGTCAACGTAACACTCATATACTACCTGAGAATTAAGGTTGTTCGCTGAGCTCTTTACGGTATAACCGGAACCTGCTGCATCTGGATCCCCGGCAAAGATCTCGTTCGTGATCTCCGTTTCTGCTGTATAATACCTGTTATCCTTAGAATAGCTGGTTTTGAATGCCTTTATTTCCGCATTATCCACGCTTCTTCCGGCGCTGTCTTTGAGAACTGCTGTCGAGCACAGGAATACATCATCACCGGCATTCATAAGCTCGTCACAATACTCGTAGATCGAACCGTAGGGGACCGTGCTGATGACGCCGGTACTGTCCTTATAGCTCTGCGAGGAGTAATCGGAAAAGAATGCACTTCCTTCCGCGACCTTGTTTCTGACGCTGTTCTTCTGCATATAGAAGCTCGTATCAACGGAAAGCGAGTAGATGCCTCTCGATGTCACATCGATCTGATAGAGGGTATTCTTTCCGAGCTGGGTACCCTGACCGATAAGCAGATAAAGATCTCTGAAGTTTCTGACATTGACAGTGTCATATCTGCTTACAAGGTCAATGTCCTTATCCGCGAGATCATAGGTGTACATATGCTCGCCGTCTTCGGTGAAATCCGCGATCACGTTGACACTGGATGTCCTTACAAGAGCGACCTTGTCACCGGCACCGACTTCGATCTTCGTTCCGGAAATGGAATAAAGATTGTCAAGCACATCACCGACAGGGCAGGCCGCAAGGTAATCGGCAGTTCCGCTTATCGACAGGCGTGCTTCAACTACATCCGTGCGTGCAAGCGTGGCACTTGCCGTTATCCCTGTGACCATTACGGTCGTAACCGCTAAAACTGCGGAAAGAAAAACGGCAAGAAGTTTCCTGATTTTCATTTTTAACTCTCCTTTTTTTGGCAATGTTACCGTACATGCACCGGTCCGTACAATGTACAGCGTCACCGCGTATTTCAGGCACCTGCGATGACCGTTTCGGGTCAGAGGTGTCCTATATAGACAATACCGCCTTACCTTTGTACGGTACTGCCATAAAACCGCCGGACTGGACCGGTACGGTCTTAATCGGAATTGATCCGCGAACGGGTCAAAGATCTACCGTTCGGCAGGGGAAGCCGCAATAGCTTTAAGTTCGTCAAGGCTGTATATATGCGTTCTGCGTATATGCCCTGAAGGATAGTCGAAGATGAGTTCGTCGTTCTTTACATCACAGAGCCACGGAAGCTCAGCGAGAACGTTGAATCCTTTGTCCATAAGCACGCCGTAGTATTTGTTGTCTGTGGTCATATACTGTGCTATGATGTATTCTCCCGACTCGGTGAAATAAGTGAGATACGCTTTGTCGTCCAGCTCGGCAAGCTTATCTCCGGTACGGATATCATACACCTCAGGCATGTCGTACATCGGAGCCTCGACACGATAGTTCTCTGTAAGCAGCACCTCGTTCAGTGAGAGGTCGGGTGCGGTTTCCCGCCCGGTCTCCGTGACCCTGCCGTTTGCAGCATCGCACTTTAACGTCCTGCCGTCCTTATATAGCACCTTCAGATATGAGCCGCTCGCGTCGCGTATATACTGCTGATCGTACATCTCATGTGAGTCGTCGAAAGTATGCTCACAGATGAGCTCGCCGGACAGCTTATACAGCCTGAACCCGAACGCAGAAAACAGCATTACCGTGCTGTTGTCATTGCTTATTCTTGCTTCTTCGTGAAGATATTTCGGGTCGTAGCCAAGCAGTTCATATTCCGAACAGTCGTCAAGCTTCATTATCCGTATTTCCGGTGAATTACGGCTTCCGATAACAGCAGTGCCGTTTTTTATGCAAAGATGATCCGCGGAATACATGGTCTCTTCCTCTGATATAAGATTTGCGGAGCTGTCAAAGAACATGAAACCGCCTTTGAAAGCGACAAGAGTGTAGTTTCCGTCAGAAGCATACCGGGTAATATCCTTCGTTGTGTTAACGAGAGGGGTCTGGTCTCCCGTGACGGGATCTAATCTTATAAGAATATCATATTCACCGACGAGTACACCGCTGTTATCTGCGGAAACAGTGTAGTATGTTTTCGCGTTGAACCCTAATGTCTGCGTTTTCTTATCGCAGTCAACTACCGCGAGATACGCAATATCATCTTTGACAAATGAAAACGCAAAATAACAGCCATTGAAACCGCCTTGATAACGCGTGTTGCCCGAGCCGGATGGTATTATCCGGAAGTCTTTTTCCGGGTCAAGCATATCATAAACACAAAGTGAGCCGTCCGAAAAGCTCATTGCAAGCTTTGTACCGTCGGCGTTCAGCTCAAATATACAGTTATCAGTATCGACAAAAGAATCAATATCGGGAACGTCGGGTCTGAGCTCTCCCAGTTCAACACTGAACTCGACCTTGCCGCTTTTGGTGTCATAGACGCGGGCTACACCGCCGTCTTTATGTACGGCAGCAACCCTGTCTGCGTTCTCCGCTGTACTTATGAGTGTAGTCCCGGCGCCCGTCCAAAGCACTTTCCCCGACTTTACATCATACGCTGTAAGTCCGTCTGTGCCGGAAAAAAGCACCGTGTTCTCACCCGCGTAGCACGTACCCGCCTGCGCCGTAGAAGAAGCGGGAATCTCGCCTATGATCTGCGAAGTATCAGTATCAATTATCACCACCGCGCCGGAACATAAGCACGCGGCTGTCTTTCCGGAGGGTGAGAGTGTGATATGTAACGGTGCGGAAGGGAGCTTTGCCGTCATGTAGGACTTGAACGAGTCGGAGATATCATATACCCCGAGAGCGTCTGCAAGAGCTTTTTTCGCCGGAGCGGCAGGCTCGGGTATCAGCAGTGAGCTGTCCGGCACCGCATTCAGAGCAAGCTCTGCGGCGAGCTTCATATCTCCGCTCTCAACGGCGTTCTCGGCATATTCTGCAAGCCTCAGACTGTTCTCCGATGCCTGCATTCTTTTCAGCCCGACGAAGGTTGTTCCGATGCCGACGACAAATAACAGCGCCGCAGCCGAGAATACAGCAGTGCGAGCGCGTTTAAGCCGCTTTGTGCGCGGGTCGTTTCTGTGGAGCTGTTCAAACGCCTCAAGCATTTCCTCGGCTGTCTGATACCTGCGGTCGGGATCAGGCTCCATAGCTTTTTTTATGATAGCGGAGATCTGCGGGCTGACCGTATCCGAAGAAAGCGGTTTGACGTCAAGAGCGTTTCTTGACGGTCTCTTACCGCTGAAAAGGTGATACAGTGTTGCTCCTGTGCTGTAAATGTCGGATCGAACGTCCGGGCGCACGCGTTTGTACGGTGGCGGCTGTGTGACTCTTGCGGTCGATACCGCAGCGGGCGGCTCGTCGTCTATAAGGTTTGTCGTTCCGGCCATTTCCGGGTCGTATACGGACGAGCTCATGCCCCCAGTGCTCCCGGAGGAGTAGTCAAGACCGTAATGCTCCGGAGATGCGTAACCCGCGCTGCAGCCGATGACATTCTCTTCGCCGAGCGCGAGTGCTATGTTGAAATCTATAAGGCAGATATTGCCGCGGGGCGTGAGCATGAGATTGGCGGGCTTTATATCGCTGTGTACAAAGCCGTGCGGCGGGTCGCCGTGCACCGGGCTGTGAAGATAGCCGAGAGCCTGTAAAAGCTGTTTTGCCCAGACTATCACCTGCTGCTGAGAGAATTTCTCCCCTCGTTTGAGCGGCTTGTCGAGGCTCTCGCCCTCGATAAAGTCCATAACGGTATATACCGTACCGTTATCGGTGAAATAGTCATAAACCTTTGGTATATACGGGTGAGAAAGCTCCTTGAGGACATCGACCTCGCGGCGCAGCAGTTCGGGTCTTGCGTTCGAGGTACGCCTGTCGGCTTTCAGTATAACCTTTTTGTTAAGGCGCAGATGCTCGGCAAGATATACGATACCGCCTCCGCCCGAACCTATTTCTTCTTTGAGTTCATAGGTCGATGCAATAATTTCGGACATTTTGCTTCACCTGTGTCAAGGAAACGCAGGCTTTCACCTGCGTTTCCCCTCTTTGCCATATTCTTCGTTGAGCTTTTCGTTCAGTCTTATCCGGCGCAAAGCAAACACAAGTGCCCCGATGCCCGCAAGCACAGCGGAAAATGCTGTGATACCGATACCGAACCAGAAGATAAGCTCATTTGATATACTGTCCATTCTTTGTTAAGATCGCTCCGTTCCGAAAACGGTCTGAGCCCGTGGTAATGTGACAAATCGCGGTACGGTCAATATTATAACAGCATTCCGCACTTTTGTCAATTACCGCGGGTAAATTTTGGAGATATTACATAATAACGATATGCTCGTTTGTAATATTTCTACAAACCGGCTTATGCGTTGCCCTTCTGCTTGTAGTATTCGTCGAGCTTCTCTATGAACGCTTCTCTCTCCTCGTCCTCATAGCCGCGGAAGAATACTTCCTCGATGTTCTCGTGGTTGAAGAGGTACTGGAAGTTCTTACCTATATGCCCCTCGGGATAAAGGAAACCGAGGTAGTCATATTCCTTGTTCTTGTCATCAACGTCGTTCTGTTTAAGACCTACGATCATGACCTTCTTCTTTCCGCCCTTAAGAATAACTATTGAACCTATAGGTAATAATTCTTTGATTTCCATGATGAAAACTCCTTTTCTTAATATGATTGTTGATTTTATATTACGGAAATGATTGTTACAAATGACAACCATTTCCGTTTTTTAAGTATTACGATAATCGGTCAGCCCTTAATTAAAACCAACCTGTAATAAAATCCCAAGCCTCGCTCGCTTTTTCGCCTACCCAGTCGGCCGCCGTATCGACTGCATTAACGATATCCTCGCCGACTTCCTGCGCGATATCAGCAACATCACTCGCGAATTCCTGTATTCCGCTGGAAACATTATCCGCAAAGTCACACGCAGCGTCCCATGTTTCCTTCGCAAACTCACCTACAGCTTCTGCCGTGGGAGCGATTACATCGTTCCATGCCGCTTCTACGACCTCGCCGACCTTACCGCCGACATAACCGGCAAGCTCACCGGCAGCATCGGTTATCGAAATATCAAAAATCTGTTCAGATACCCAGTTAGCTCCTGCCCATAATCCGGCGGCTACTACTCCTGCGCCAAGCGCTATCCAACCGGGAGGTCCTGCCATGCCACAGGCTGCGCATGCCGCTCCGACTGCTGTACTTAAGCCGGCCGAAATTACCGCGGGTCCTGCTATATCAACTGCTGTTTTAGCCGAGGTCGAGAAACCGGTAGCAGCTATGCCTTCAATAGTATCCAGACCATATTTCTCAACACCGTCAACAAAATGTGAACCTGCTGTCAGAACAACTCCGGCGGCACTCAGTACATTTGATGCTGTTGTAGCCACTTGGGAAAGCTTTGAAGCACCTTCGGCGGCCTTTTTAAGTCCTAATGCACTCTCAAACGCAGAGGTAAGATTCTCGCCAAAACTTTCATTAACGCTCATTGTTGCACCAAACCATTCGGCTAATGCACTCTTACCGTCTGCTGCCGCTCCAACGGCTTTCATTGTGCTTTTGGCGGTCTTGTCAATTCCTTTTAGTACTCCGAGAACTCCCTTTGCATAGTCAAATTCGTCTTCCGCATTAAAGAGTTTATACCCGCCTTCGACGATCCCTGCAAGTCCTCCGAGTCCGCCCTGAAAGATATCTTTGGGATGAAGCTTCAACGGTTTATTCCAGAGTGTTATATCGCTGCCGCCTAAAAGGTATTTTAACCATGGATTTATATCATCTTGTTGTGTTTCTTCAGTATTTCCGGCAGTTCCGCCTGAACCGCCACCGCCAAAAATACCAATTCCTCCAGTAATCTCACTGATAATATCGGCGATATTATCAATCCAGTCACTCAAAGGATTGAACTTAAAGCTTGCCGAGTCTTCGTATCTGTTCGTCGTCTCTGAAATATCTCTCAGACAGTCTCTTTCATACCGCAGAGCGCTTTTCAGATTTGCGAGTTCTTTGTTCAGATCTCTTAATTCCCTGACACAGGCTGCCACACCGCTGTGACGCTGTCTTGACAGTCTCGATATGGCATAGTTCATATGGTTTGAAACATCGTTGCCGATTCTGACAGTATTATCAAATTTCCCGAGTATTTCACTTATCGGACCGTCATTCAGATAGTAATTCAATTCTGACCCTCCTTTTATTTATTTTCAAAAGCAAGTGACATAAGCCACTCCTCATATACGAGCGATCGGTTCATATACGGCGAAACTCGGGTCTGAACGTCTGACTGACTACCCTCATTATACCGAACCGGACCCATAGGGCTGACAGCGGAAGATGTCACCGCATTGAATGCGCTTTCTTCTGCTCTCAGATACACTTGGGAGATTTCCCCAAGTGTATCTGACAACGCTCCGATATTTACGGAGCAATCGTCCAGGGCTGAAACGATCTCACCAAGTTCCTGTGTGATCGCATCAATGGGTCCGTAGTGCTGCGCCGAGAGCCTTGATACGCATTCTTTTATATCTTGGACTATGTCATAGGTACGGTCGGAGACCCTGCCGAGATCACCCGACGCAGCTTCGAGAGCTATACTGTCACAGTAATTGATCGCCATTGTTATCGCCCTGCTTTTGTGTTAAGATCAGAATATGTTTCCGGAGTCGAGTGATGTGACCTTGTTCCCTATTTCTCCCTCCATCTGGTCGTAAGTCTGAGCAGCCTGCTTGAGGTGGTCAACGTGTGTCTGGAGGTTAAGAAGGGAATCGTTTATTTCCTGCTTGAGCACCTGATATCTCTCAACGTAAGCGTCGCCCGCTGTGGAGCTCCACGATGTGGAAAGACGCTGTACGAGCTGTACCATTTCTTCCATAAGAGACTGCATCTGGTCACGGCAGCTTCCTATTTCTCCTGCCTTGGTCTCAACTTCTGCCGGTGTTACCTTTAAAATTAAATTTGCTGATGCCATGATTATTTCCTACCTTTCATTAATTAAGTTGTTCAGAACTTTGAAATATTTCCCTTGATAGTGTCTTCTGTCTCTTCGTATTTCTGAGCCGCGTCCTTGACTGTCTGTGCGTAAAGAGCCATTGTCTCCGCAAGCTTGTCATACTTCGGGCGGTTTTCTTCCCACTGACGGTTGAATTCGTCGTTAGCGTCGCCGTCCCACATTGCGTCCAGTTCCTGCTGCTTTCCATAAATGTTTGTAACCTGCTGTCTCCATTCCTCGATCTTGCTCTCGATCTGACCTGCGATGTCACGCATTTCGGAAGGGTTTACATTTTTGATCTCTGCCATGGTTATTAACTCCTTTTTAATTTAAATATTTAAACCCGAAGGTTTATTGACTGTTGTTTTACCGTTCTGCGGAATCTTACTATCCGTTCTGATTTGCCATCTGTCTTCTGAGACGTTCTTCCATCTCTCTTATCTGCCTTGCCAGGCTGTCGAGCCGGTTAGAAACGCTCACCACATCGCCGGAAAGCTTATCGAGTCTTTTCTCGGTGTTGTCGAGCGAATCGATATAAGAGCCTGTATACTGGCTTTGCCATACGTTCTCAACATTTCCGCTGACATCGTGAAGCTTTGCTTTCATATCATTGATATCACCGGCGTAACGTTTAAGATCTCTTGCGACACTTTCGAGCTCGGCGACATTAACGTCCATTCCACCCACTTTTCATCACCCCTTTATCAGAAAATATCATCGTCCGAAAGCTTATTGACGTCTCCGGTGAGAGCTTCCTCGTTCGCACGCTGAATCGCTATTGCCGAATCAAGCTTCTTCTTGCTTTTGTCAAGCTCCTCGTAAAGCTCGCCGAGCTTTTTGAAAAGCTCATCAGATCTTTCGACGTAAGCTTTCTGCGCCTTTCCTTCCCAGAATGAGTTCACACCGTCTCTGAGGTTTGTCAGTGTCTGGGTGATGTCATTCACCGTGCTTACCACGTTACCCATTTTCGTGCTGCACTGATCGAGCGTATCAAAACTGTACTTTATCGCTTCGTTTGCCGCCATGCTATCACCACCTTACACTACTTTTCTCGCGAGTGTGGTGACAAGGGTCTTTACCTCGTCCTCACACGGAGTGTAACAATCATTGACCACCTTGTTCAGATCATGTATCAGATCCTCAAGGTTCTTTATCGTGTCGTTGTAGCTTTCAAGGTCAAATTCCATGAGAGCTCCGAATGCACTTCCGGCTATGCCCTTCCACGCGTCGTTTACTGTCGCGTCGACATTTCTGAGGAAATCCCGGTTGCTCTCAAGATCTTCTTTTCCTTTTGTAATGTTGGTGATATGAGTCTTTAGCTCGTCGATGTTCCATTTGACTGTCATTGCCGAACTCATTATCAGCACCCCTTTCCTTCATTGATTTGAGTATATCACATTTTCATGTTCCTGTGTTAAGTTTCCGACAAGAGGTCGTTTTTCCGGAGTGAACTGCATTTTGCTTTTCCGTATCTCTTTCGTTCACTGACATCAGTATATCACATCTCCATGTTCCTGTGTCAGGTTTCCGACAAGA
>JAFZOA010000139.1 GCA_017550775.1 Ruminiclostridium sp.
AAAAAGATGTACAAGGACAGTTGGGAAAACGTCCTCGGTAACTGTGACAGTCTCTTGTTTTTGGGAGGACAGGAGCCTACCACATTGGAACACGTTTCCAAAATGCTGGGAAAGGAAACAATCGACACTAGATCCCGAAACCGCACAAGAGGTCGGCAGGGCTCGACTTCCGAGAATGACGGAATCTTGGGGCGTGAGTTGATGACGGTGGACGAGCTTAAAGTCTTGAAAGATAACGAGTGCATTTTGTTCGTCCGTGGTATCTATCCGTTCTTCTGCGATAAATTCAAGATAGAGAAACATCCGAATTATGCGCTTTTAGAGGACTCAGCTAAAGAAAATGCCTATCTGTTAAGCGACATACATACGGTGACAGCTCAATCTGATATTCAGGATGATGCGGATAACGGCGATCTGATGACCGAGCCTGTGGAGGAGGACGGCACAGATACAAAAGGAGATTCATCGGATATATCAGAAAAAGACCCAGACGAAGATGTGGAGGTCGTATCTGTCAAAAACAGCGATTTACTGGCGTTTAATTCTAATCATGAGCACAAACAAGGGCAGGTAATAAAGAAGGAAATCCCGAAAAAGGGACCGGAGCCTGCCGTTGTCGAAAAAGAGGACGTGATTGTGATCAGTAATCAGACAAGTCTTAAACCGCCGTACATTGAAGTTGAGGAAGAAAGTTATCTCGATGATTTTTAAAAATGAAATGTTGGAGGAAAAAAGATATGAGAGTAATTATTAACAAGGTCAAAGGTTCTGTTCGCACTTTTCTTATCAAGGCCAAAGGTTCTATTCACACAGTTTTTGACAAGGTCAAGGGCGGGGTGTACAAGTTCTTTAACAAGAAGCTGACGGAAGTGAAGGAAGACTGGGCTACTGCTGATAAGCTTACGGAGGAGCAGCGTGATGCGCGTCGTATGCGCGCGATACGCAAGATAACTACCGGTGTTATAGCTGCTTCCATGGCAATGTCGGTTATGGGTGTTACTTGTTTCGCAGAGGGAACCGGTGGCGAAGGTGTTGAGACGTTTAACACGGTCGTTGAGTTCATTGTCGACTGGGTAGCGAGAATCGGTCTCGTTGTCGGCTTTATCGGTGCGGTACAGTTCGCACTTGGTTTCAAGGATGACTCCGCCGACGGTAAGACAAGAGGACTTATGTGCCTTGCGTCCGGCTTTATCGTTTTCGCAGTTGCTAAGGCATACGATATGTTCAAGAGTTGAGTTTCCTCTCCTTTTGGGGTGAGCCTCTCCGGAGGCTTGCCCTGTTGTGAGGACACTCTTTCGGAAGGAGCTGACGAAAATTGATTGAATGGGCTACGGTGGAACAGTGGGTCCGTGACTGGCTCGATTCCATTAACTACACATTCTATAACGCTGTAAAGGCGTTGACAGTATCGCCGTTCGACAGCAGCATAAGGGTAATTGATACCGCAATGTCTGCTATTGAGGGTGTGGCGTTAGTTCTTGTCACAATGTTCTTCTTCATCGAGTTGCTCAATGAAACGATGCTGCTGAAAGTTCAGAGCTACGAACAGGTTTTCAAGCTCGTTTTCAAATTCGTTATGGCAAAGGTCATAGTTGAGAACGCTCGCGGGATCATGGGTATTATCTATAACGGCTTTAATTCGATTGCCGTGAACCTGACGCAAGATAATTACGGCTTCCTATCGAAGTTTACGACGGATGCGGTAATACAACAGCCGGCAGATGCAGGATTTCTGAATCTGAACTACTTATTCAAGTACCTTGAAACTATGCCGACGTTCTTCATTCTTATGGGTGCGTGCTGGGTAATAAACCTTATCCTGCTCGGCAGACTTTTTGAAATAATCGTATATACCGTTATCTCTCCGATACCGCTTGCGACATTTGCGGCGGAGGGCTGGCATGATAGCGCAAAGGCTTTCATAAAGAGTTATGCGGCTGTCTGCTTACAGGGACTTGTGGTAGTAGTTATGTTCTACGCATTTTCACAGGTAGCCGATCTGCTCGGCGGTACGGACAGCATGGGAATAACGATAACGGCATTG
>JAFZOA010000013.1 GCA_017550775.1 Ruminiclostridium sp.
GCGGAAAGATCGTGTTTTATGACAGCGAGACGACCGGGCTTGACGCGGACAAATGCGAACTCATACGGGTCGTGGCAGAGAAATACAACGTGGAGTATTCCTCCGACAGCAACACATATATCCTGTCAGATCGCGAGGACATCGACATCTTCATCAGACCGGCAGTGCCGATGTCTGCCGATGTCGAAAATATCACGGGGATCACCAATGAAATGCTCACGGACAAGCCCAACGAAAAAGAGGCGTTTGAAGCGATAAAGGCGGTTTTCTGCGACGCAGATCTTATTGTCGGGCATAGCACGAAATTTGAACTGCCATTTTTCAAAGCTATGTTTGAACGCTGCGGAAGCAGTTTCGCCATTAGTAAGCCTATCGATGAT
The DNA here is from genome assembly GCA_017550775.1 of Ruminiclostridium sp. The sequence continues at coordinate 381 of JAFZOA010000013.1, forward strand.
ACCTACCTGCTCGCAAAAGCTCTTATACCGAAACATAAGATCAAATGGCATTACTCGCTAAGGAATGTCTCGGCATATTTCGGCGCAGGAAAAGCGGATAACGATGCAGCAAAAGTCAGAAAAGTGTACATCGGACTTGCAGGAATAGCGGGTGTGTATTTAGCGACGACATGATGTCGTTTTGCTGCTACCCGATATGCTATAATGAGGTCACAATAAGAAACACGGAGGTGACTGTTATGATGGCATTACAGCTTTTACTCGGACTTGGAACACTGATCGGCATAGCGGTAGCGATCAAGGTGGTTATATGGTATCCGGCACTGTTCGAACTTAAATTCCGCGAGATCCACGGCACCCGTTGTATATCTTACATTCTCACGGGAGCCGAAGCGTTCGCAATAATCGAACTTTTCGCTAACTACGCAGGTAAAAACCAGTCGGCAGCAAACGGCATAGCGTTCATCGTTCTCATAGCGATCATCGTCTTTGTGAACAGAAAATCCAAAACATACGGATTTGATTTGCAGACAAAGCTACTGTTCTTCACGGCTCAGATACTTTCGCCGATAACCGCGATATTCATCATGTACTTCGGCGGAAAACTCTATAACAGAGTGAACGAGATAGTCTGGGGAAAGGACGAGAAATGAGCGAACCCCGCAGGTTTCAATCCTGCGGGGCTTGATCTACTTGTGTTTATACACATTGGAAATGAGCTTGTTCTTCGATATGATAATACCATTATTTGAGGTCTCGTCGTCAAAATTGACTTCAACGACCCCGTCCGAATAAACATTCTCCCCTTCAAATTTTATCAATCCGTTTTCTCCGAAAAGAAAATCCAGTATATTTTTCTGTACTTTTTCCTGTCCTATTGTAAGTCGTCCGTCCTTATCCTTGTATTTTCCCTCCTTCTGTGTATATTTGCACTCAATTATCTTTGCATATACTCTTTTATCGTTCTCAAAAACCACGAACAGATCGGGCTTAGCCCTCATCATGTAACGCGCATATTGCAAGCGAAAGCGTTTTTTCTTATCACCGATACTGTCCTGTATTTTCTTCCATTCCTTTGACGGGGAACCGAGACTGTCTTCTATGATCTTAAAGTCATCATTGTAAGCTCCGCATTTTGTGAGAAGCATTTCGTTGAATTCGATCTTTTCTTCTTTCGATAAGCAATTGAAATAATCGCGCATAAGCGTTGCTTCATAATAAACGTGAATTATTCTCGCACCTTCAGGCAATATTTTATTGACAATATCACTGTAATTCCCTATAATACCATTCTTAGCGCGTATCAGGACTTCATACAGCAGCGCGGCATATTGTCGTTCTTCCCTGCAGATGCTTTCTCCGGGGCTTTCCTCGTTTATGAACCCGTTGATGTCAAATTCCATATCCCGTTCCTCCGTTAATTGATCTTATACTCATCTCCGTCCCGGAGAACCTTTACCCTGTCACTGTATTTTCTGAACTCCGCTATCTCCGCGAACTCATCCGCGCTTTCGGTGTGCATCGGGATTATCGTTTCCGGCTGCGTCATCTCAATCAGTTTCGCAAGCGTTTCGACATACGCGTGACCGCTTGTGTGAAGCTGTGCGAAATGCTTATCGTCATAATACCCGTTAAGAAACTCAACGAGTTTTGCGTCCTCGCACTTTTTGCCTTTGAGATAACCGTCCCACATTGAGTAAGTGATATGTGGGTCTTTCATCTTATCGAGCAGCTCTCTGAACCGGGGATTGTTCGGTCTGACAAGCATCACAAATCCATTTTTGTTATACTTTGTTTCGTCCGCCATTTTGATATGCGGATCGTGAAGGTTACGCATATATCCTTTGTAATTGTTCTGACACAGGACATAGATGTTCTTGCGGTAGCTGTAATTCCCGAAATTCTTTGAAGCTATTGCTTCCTGCATTATCTCCGCCTGCACCGCGTCACACAGAAAAGCCATTCCTTGCGGTGTATGATGATAGAACTCCATAACGCTGTCAACGTTCGTAGAAGAAACTATGACCACATTCTCGTGGTGTGCAGCGAATACCTTTTCAGCCTCGCGACCGAGATCATCTTCCGTCTGCACGGGATTTTTCTTTGCTTCTTCCAAACGCGACAGCATGGTTCCCTCGGTTATAAGAATATCGACTTTGCCGACATACTTTTTAATCAGTCTATCAAATCTGTCGGAGCCGGGAATACCATGTTCGCGGAAATCTCCGGTGTAAAGTATGCGCTTTCCACACATTTCGACAACAAACATGTATGAATCGAGCGCGGAATGGTCGATATAAAGCGGTGTAACGGAGATGCCGCTGAAATCCAGGGATTTACCGCCTTTCGGGTACGGTATCATCCGCTCAATTACCGGCATTTTCGGTGCGTCAGTAGCACCTGTTTTTTCGTTGCGGTAATCGACGCGGCTTGCGATTATCTTCATTATGTTTTTGGCAGTCCCGCCTATGTACATCGGAACACTTTCCGGCACATGGCGTTTCAGCCCGACGTGATCGCCGTGATAGTGTGTGAACAGCACAGCGTCTGTCGCCGCTATATTGCTTCCATTCCCGAAAACGGTATTGACGAGCTTTTCATCGTCGATCTCCGGGTCGTCCGTTCCCGGAAGATTAGCGCCGAAGTCGATAACTATACGACGGTCTCCGAGCCGGAACTCCGAACAGCAGCCGCCGATCTGGTGCGAGCCGCGGAATATTTTAAAATTAGCTTCTGACATTTTGAGCTCCCGATAATTCAAATACTATTTGAAAAGATAATGTCAAAAATAACCTATCTTCACTCATTTGTTAAGGTTCATTATAATCGAAGCAAGAATATTGCCCTGTGCAAGCCTCTTGCCATGTATATCGCATGTGTATTTACCGTCGAAGTATGCATATCTGTGATTGTGGATATCAACAGCATATTCTCTTCCGTTTATTGTCGTTATCTTTCCAAGGATCTTTCCGTGTGCGCCTTTTATGATCTGATCCATTTTTACACCCCCTCGCACATAATAAACCAAAAGTCAAAGGCGAGATTCCTTTCTTCCGAAATGATTTATTATTCCAATATGTTTACTAATTGGTTAGACCACTATTATTTCATTCATACAATCCGGCTTGAAAAAGTAATCTTTCTTTTCCACATTGTCTGCCCATTCTATAAAAACATGAGGACAGCCCATTGGGGTCATATACGGAGAATCAATATCGTCAACAAAAGGTTCCGCGTCCTGCTCCCTGGTAAACAGATCATGGAACGTTATATACTGACCTTCCTTATCGTCAAACACTGTAACTCCATGCAGCAAAGGAAAGCTTCCCACGTCCTCGTTGAACCATACAAAAAACGATTCGATTTTTCTGCCGCATATACACGGGAAACAATAATAAGGCTGATATGGTATGTTTTTTGTGAAAAAGTCTTCCTCAGTGTATTCCGAAGAGGTTACTATCAGGTCATTATTTTCATTTATTCTTAATATCTTGTATACCACTTTTTCTTTCATACACATTCCTTTTTAACGTTTATGCGTAATACTCCATGAAATCATCAAGACGTATGCAAGCAAGTTTTCCGCCTTTAAGACACGCTCCACAGTCGATGAAGATATTGTTGTTTTTATGCAGTATGTATGGTTTTCCGGTGAACTTTTGCACCGGTGTATGCCCCGAGACAACATAAGTGTTTTCGTCCTCGAAATATCGTTCATCGGGATTGTGCCTGCACCACACAAGCTCTTCCGGTCGGTAGTCATCGAACGATCTGTCTTTGCTGAAATTCTCAAATCCCGCGTGAACAAGAATGAAGGTGTTATCACCGACATTGATCGTTTTGTGTAGAGGAAAGCTGCGCATATATCTGATGATCTCACGGCGTTTCTTCGTATTCATCCTGCCCAGACCTTCCATAGTTGTTAGGCAGCCGTTCATCTGCCACAGCAGGTAGTCTTTGTTAAATTCAAGGCTTTCATCTGTAACAGACCCGTTGCTGTCTATAAAGTCACAGATAGCTGAAAGCGCATTAAGTGCCAGCAGCTCGTGGTTGCCGAGAAGCGGGATAACGTTCGGACGCTGCATCATATCCTGCAATATTCTTACCGGCTCATCTCCCCGGTCAACAACATCACCGATTATGTACAACGTGTCCTTGTCCGATAGCTCAATAAGTTTCAGCATTTTTTTGTACTTTTCATACATTCCATGAATGTCGGACATTACATAGATCATTCACACCGCCTCCTTTATCCTGCAACAACAGTATATCACGAAGCAACGGCAGAAAGCGACATTTTGCAGTCGCTCTATTTTTTCGTTACAGTTCTTCAATATCGATACTGTCAAGATAACCGCTTATCTTTAGCCCGTCGAGCAGCGAGCTGAGCCGTTTATCAAGGTCATCTTCCTTCCGGGTAAGCTCTATCGGATCATCGTAAAGTGTTACCTTACGGTAGAGTGTCGGATTTGCTTCCGTTATCTTTCCTTCGCCGTCAAGGTGGAGCCATACTGTCATATTCGGATCTTCGAGCAGGTCTCCGTCGTAATCCGATGTGACAGCTATCTCAACCTTTATGCTATCCTCATACTTTTCAAGATAGATCTGAAGATCCCAGCTGCTGCCGTTCCGGACGCGCACATCGCGATCACCGAACTTTTTGAGCATCTCCGCCATTCTTTTGCCGTTCTCAGCTTTGATGTTGTTTTCCATAGTTAATCCTCCATTGTTCGTTTTCAGATTGTGTTCCTATTATAGCATAACAGAATTACGATAGCGACATAATGTTGACGGCTCGTTTCAGCTGAACAAGGTGTAACAAATAATTACACCATCAGTACAATTATAAGCTTTCTTATTTAATATCACGCAGCTTGAATTTCAATTTCCGTAAGTACCTTTTCCTCAATCTGCCACACACGTTCCTTGCCTATCCCGTACATACTGCCAACTTCCTCAAGCGTATATACCCGATTATCTATAAACCCATACCGCAGCTTTATAATATCCCGCTCCTGCGGAGCCAAATCATCCACAATAGAGCGAATTTGCTAATAAAGCGCATTGCGGTCAATTTCTTCCTCAACATGCGGTGCGTTCGCATCTGGGATATATTCGTAGATCTCGGTCTGATTATCGTCATCAACGATAGTGTTAAGGGAAACCGTTTCCTGATACTGCTTCCGCATGGATAAGCACTTCTTAACATCATCTACAGACATATCAAGAGTATCGGCTATAGCTTGCAGCCGTTCATTACGTTCCAGACCCTTCTGCATGAACGAAGTATCGAGGCTTACGCACTTAGCAATCTTGTCTATCAGTTTCGCCGGGTGCTTTATCGAAAAACCGCGAGCCTTTATTTCATGCAGTATTTCACGTTTTATCCAATGAACTGCGTATGTGCTGAACTTTGTCTCGCATCCGGCATCATACTTCTCGGCGGCAGTAAGCAAGCCTATATATCCGACTTGTTCGTGATCATCGCAGTCCAGATCATTTCCGTATGCTCCGACATATTTGTCAGCGATCTTCTTGACAAGTCGCTGATTTTTATGCACAGATCCTGCTTTGCCTGCTGATATCCGGATTGTATCAGCAGACACAATTCTTCATTTGACTTATCCATAGTATTCTCACCGAAAAATGTAATCCTTACAGATATATTATATCACAGTCTGTCGGGAAAAGCAATAGCAATTAAGAATAATCGTTTAAATAACGGCATTGAGCCTACCTGCGTATGGTGTTCTCATACGCAGGTAGGCTCATTCTATTTATATTTATAATAGCATAGAAATTATCATGTTTTTCGTCAAATCACCGTCAATTTGCAATCATAGAGAACGACCTCAAAAGGAAGTATAGGCAATACCGCATAAAAAAGAATTGCCTAAATTCATGATTTGTGATAAAATATAAATATGAATAAACAACTGACACTATCGGGAATGACCGATGAACTCGGGCAGGCGAAAACAAGCAAAAAAGAATTTTTTGAAAAGATCGAAGCAATAATTCCGTGGAATGAATTCATAGAGGAAATACAGCTGTACTATTACAAAGGAGAGCGCGGCAACAAGCCTTATGACCTGGAATTAATGCTTCGGATATTCATACTGCAGAATTTGTATGATATTTCGGAAATGGGGCTTATGAACGAGATCATAGACAGCCGTGCATTTTCTGAATTCTGCGGTGTGGATTCATCAAATCAGGTTCCTGATGGTGATACTATCGGGCGTTTTCGCAATCTTCTTGTTGCGAATAAATTGCAGGAAAAGTTATTTATCAGAGTAATTTCAATTCTTAAAGATCGCAAGCTTATACTGAAAAAGGGAACAATAGTTGATTCAACAATTATTGACGCACCTTCATCGACTAAAAATCAAAACAAAGAACGAGATCCCGATGCTAAATCCACAAAGAAAGGAAAGAACTGGCGCTTTGGATACAAGGCGCATATCGGTGTGGATAAAGACTCAGGCTTAGTGCATCATCTGAAAGTTACCGGTGCAAATGAACACGATTCAAATGTTGTTGCAGACCTTATGCACGGCGAAGAAGAAACTCTTAACGGCGACAGCGGATATCTCGGTTCTGACAAAAAAGAAAATGCGATCACTAAGATTAAAGCGGAAAAAAGATAAAGTACATAATCAACAGAAGGCCTTCGTCAATCAAGAAATTATCCCCGAGCGGTCAGTCTCGCGCAAAGAAAGTTGAAAAAGCATAATCATCTGTTCGCTGCAAGGTCGAACATGTTTTTGCGGTAGTCAAAAAGCTGTTCCGATATCGAAAGACCCGATACCGAGGTCTGGAGCGGCAGACTGCCAAATTGAATATTATGTTTGCTCTGGCAAACCTGTATCTGGCTGACAGCGTTTTTGTAAAATCGATTGCGGTCTAATTCGGGTTTGCTGCAAACATTGATTCAGAGATATTATTGTTTATTTGGTTATATGCCGCTTTCATATTTGAATTGTACGGTGTTGCCATAATATATTTGTGCTGATAATATACCACTTTTGATTTCATCCGCCCTTTCTTCGCTTATTCCGCATTTTGTGGCATATTCAAGCCACCTTGAAACAACATCATCGGTACGGGCTATGGTTTTCCTGCAAAACTCGGCGGACAGACCGATAGTTTTCCCGAAACGCATCAGATCATCGTCGGTGATACCGGAGGTTTTTCCGCTTATAGACATCTGATGTCGGGAGATCCACTTGTTGTCGGGACTGTACGCAAAGGTAATATCGTAAGCCGGCGACAGCCTCCATTCGCCTTTCCTGTTCATCAGAAAGGAGAAGTTTTTGACGTGATCGTCGCAGTTCCCGCCCTTGACAGCAAATACGGTTCTCATGAATATCTGCTCAATACCGCTTTTGCCGATGCTGAGACGCTTTGCAAAATCAACGTAAGTCTCGTAGCTGCACACATTAGGTGTATTATAATCGAAATGTCCGAGCGCGGCAAGCGTCTGCATGTGAACTTTACGGCCGTTCTCGCGGTCAAAACGCTTTGTCATAAAGTGGTGAAGCCCATCCTTTTCGTAGATGCGGCATTCCTTCATATCTATGCCGAGATCGCGCGCCATGAGGTAATAGGCATACTCAATAAGCGTGTACTGCTTTTTGTCGGAGAGCGCATGATCTCCGTTACCGACCACGCCGTCGAACTTAATAAGCCAGTGTTCAAATCCGTCTCCAGCATCCGTCTGTCCCGATCTTATCTCTCCCGTAGATTCATTCCACGCGATTATTGCTTTTGCTCTTGCGCCGCCTGCCGAGGAACCGATCTCAAGAAGCTGTGCGACGCTCGCAGCCTTATCCGAAAGTGTTTTGTTTTCTTTTCCGGAAAGGACTTCGGAGGCAAGCGCAGTCATTTCGGTGACATCTATCTCGTCATTGGCAAAATCAGGGCTTGTCGAGGGGACATATTCCAGTGCGCCCATTCCGCGTTTGCCGGTATGACAGAGCCTTTCTATCGCAGTAAACGAGCCTGCCGAGCGACTTTGTCCGATAAGCCATTTGTCAATGACAGCATTACCGAACTTATCCGGCAGCGAGTCGGCAAGCAGCCCCGGGATCCCACGGAACGCGTCAACGCGGCTAAGCTCCGGAAATGAATAAACTCTGTCCGACAGCGGCATTCTGAACGGGGAAAGTTCTATGCCGCTGGTCTGAAATTTCTTATCATACTCAAAGCTCGCGGCTGCATCGTCTGCGCCCTGGTGCACATAACCGACACGCGTTCCCCAGAGATGTACTTCCGCGGTTTCGATCATTCCTCGTCACCCCACTTCCAATCGGTTTTAACAGCCTTGCTCCTCCCGGCACGTTTCCTTTTCGGAGAAGTTTCGGCGTAAAACGACGGTCTCTCGGTCGGGTCGGGTATCAGCATATCAAGATTGTTTCCGAGGTCAAGAGCTTTCAGTATCTTCACAAGGTTTGACAGGCTTATGTCCTGACCGTTCTCAAATCTCGCGATAGTTCCGACGGATACCATTGCTTTCTCGGCAAGCTCCGTTCGTTTCATAGGATAATCAATGCGGTATTGTCTGAGACGCTCCGATAATTCGCTTGTAACAGCCTTTTCGGGTAAATTGTTGTCTATTTTCATTTTGAATCACCATAAGGTATTATACCACAAAAAGAGGCAAAAGTCAATATATTATGTATTAAAAGTGGAATATAGATTTAAAAAGCAATATATTGTGCGTAAAGCAGCGCGCATGGCTGTCGTTAAACAAACAATTACGCCGGACTGATGAGATGAAATTAAAATGATTGCACACAATTTGTGATAGCGACAATCACGTCTATTCCCCAAAATCAAGAATTTTTAAATATCGGGAAATAGAGATCTCGGATGAAACCGCATGAAAGATAAAATTTGATTTTAAATTCGAAAAAGGTATTGCTGTTGAAAAATTCAAAAAATCAACCATTGCTTTTCAACGGGAAGTTTTGAACTACTATGGAATCAGAAACTGCTTAGATCGACACTTGTCCGCAATGTCAAAGTATAAACATCCGAAAATGGAGGAAATATATGAAGCTGCACGAATCAATGGATGAATTCAAAAGCCTGAAAGTCCTGACGGCAGAATATACACGAATGCGACGTGCTGTAAACAGGGTTTACTTCTTCTCTGAGCTTTTCGAGGTTGAGTTCTTCTGACATGGTAGTCCTCCTTGGATAATATATTAGATGGTTTTTTCAGCCGCGTACTTAACGAGATTACCTTTCTTGACAACATATATGCAGAAGCCCGAATGATATCTGCCTGATCAACCACAGATATTATACTACAAATTGTCCACCATTTTGTCCACCTGTTTGAATGGCTTTTTTGATAATTCTTACATTATTACAAAACCACTTCCGGATCATATCACAGTTCTGTTTATTATCCACAAAACCGGGAGTGAAAGTGCGTTTTGTGAATAATAGACATAACGGCGGTTTGCTTCCGGGGTGATTTTGTAAATATGCGAGAATTTTTCAAAAAAGTTATAAAACAGGTGGACAAAATAGTGGACAGCATGTTATACAATTATCGCGTTAAAAGAGCATTCAGCTTTTTATACTGTCATTTAAAGAAAGGAAATATTGACTATGAACAAAAAATTCAGAAAAAGCTTATGTGCAGCTCTCGCAAAGGCGCTCGGAGCATATGAAAAGAAACAAGGATAGGGTCACTTCAATTGGAATTTAACAATCACATTGTTGGTTTCCATGGAATGCACATAACTGATCTGATCTGCCAAAGAAGCAACAACCTTAATTCCAAGGCGCAAATCGTCTTCGTTTTCACAGTTGCTTTTCTCCTGTGCCATATAGCGTTCGACATTAAATAGTGAGCAATTATCCCGGATCCGCATGACTAACTGATCCTCTATAAAAACAATACGCAGATCGATTCCCGGGTTACCTTTACATTTTGGAAAGCCGTGCCGTATAATATTGATTGTCAGTTCCTCGAAACAGATCGCTGCCTTCATGCCGATCTGTTTGGAAATCTTGTGTCCTTTACAAAACAGCTGGATCTGTTCCGTCACAAGCGAAATATCTTCTTCATTTCTGATGTCGAGAGAAATGATATTTCCGGGAGAAATATGAAAGGTTTCGGGAAGATTCAGATAGTCTGTACCTGTGGGGATAATTTTTTTGCATTTACACGCATAATAGATCCACACTGAAACGCACAGCAGACATACACGAGCGAGCTGCGCTGCAAGTTCACCCTTTGCTCCAAACAGAAAACCCAATATCCATGCACTGAGCAGCATATACACGATAGTCGAAAGAAACACCATGAGCTGCGCATTCTTCGTAAGCTTGATGCAATTGAGATAGGAAATGCGGGCACGCACCAGACCATTGAGTGGTGCATAAAAAGCGGTCATAATGGATGCAAACACGACCAGGTCGTACAATTCGCCGCGTTCAGAGATATACAATCCCGCGATGGGTCTGGCAAGAAATAGCAGAATCGCGCAAATACATCCCAGGCAAATAAGGCAATTCCTGTGGGCAATTTTTCCTGTTGCATAGACATATTCGCCATTCATTTCTCCATAGTTCACGCTTGTCTGTAAAGCAGTCGCATTGGCAAGACCAACTGCAAAAACCTCAGAAAAGGTAAACATATCCTTTTGCACGGCATACGCCGACATTGCGAGCGTTCCGCCATAATACAGGATCAGCCTGTTCAGGATGGAAGAAGAAACGACAACGCCGAGCGAAGTAGTCGCACGTTCCGAGCCAAGCTGGAACGTCTCCAGCAGTTCTGTAATTGTCATATTCGCCTTTGTGAAGCGGAGCATCCTGTCTTTAGCTGTGAAATGCAGCATGAGGTATCCCAGTTGGATATAATTTGCGACCGAAGTTGACAAACCTATCCCTAGAACTCCCATATGTGTTTTCACAGCCAGGTAATCCAAAAGGAAGTTGGATGCAAAATAAAGGATAGTGGATTTGCGCACTCTGTTTTTGGCACTGTCCAGCTGCAAAGCCGGTGACAGTACCGGTACCAGAACCAAAGCGGGAAATCCGACTGCAATCCCGCGCAGATAGGATGCAGCACCATCTGCAAGCTCTGCACCTTTTCCCGCTGCACCGAGTAGAATTGCAACGGGGTTCGCAGTGACAAAAAGCAGAACACCGAAAAAAGCAGATAAAGCCGTTACAATATAAAAGATGGAACAGAACACTCTGTTAAAACTCCTGACCTCGCCTTTTCCCAGTTCATAGGAACACTTGCTTTGCATACCCACTGCAAACAGACCGCTCAGAATCGCTGTCATGGAAAACACAAGCTTGGCAATCCCCACTGATGCGATCTCATTGACACCCAGGAAATTGCTGACAAATAAACCGTCAATGATCGTAGCTCCTCGGTTTGTCAACGAGGTAAGCGAAAACGTAATGAACGATGACCTGAAAGTCTGGTTTATAATTGTCCATCGATCTTGTTTGGTTGATAAAGCAGTCATTTTACTCTCCCTTTTGTATTACATTCACATCAAAGATGCTCCTTATGAAATAGTTTTAATCATAGTAGGGGCAATGATATGGATCAAATGAATATTCTGATATGATTTTACCACAGAACATATGGAAATGTCAATGTTTTTATGCCGGACTGAGAAAACGCCGGAACATATTACAGCTTGGACTTCTTTTTTTCACGAGTCTCGTTCTCAGTACTATGCTTCTCAGGAACCGAGTCCGGAGCATTATCGCTTGAATTGCTGATGTTTCTCTATGAGTTTACTGATAGTGTGACACGTTCCGTACTGAAAAGGTGCGGCGCGTAACAAAAATAGAATAGTTACGTAGAACTATTATTCTGATGAGTCGAATGACGGAGTATATGTCATCATTCAGCACCGGATATTTATGTCAAGACATCCGGATCTGACCCTGAAAAAAGAATACTGAGGAAGCGTCGTTCCGTAAACTGCCACAAATGCCGGTGTATAAGCACTTTCATTTTTAAGTTAAGGCGGTTGTGTTGTAGAAATAGGTTACAGTCAAAAAGATGTGTACAAAACACACAAATGGTGATTTGAACGCATATCCGTAAACCGCCGTAAGTTCTGATAAATTGTCTGCTGAACGCCATAATTCCCTCCCGTAACCAAAAATGTGACCGCCCGTTCGCTTTATCGATGTTATAACGAACGGGCGGTCACTTGTCAAGTACTTTCGTGAATTTTGCAAACTATTTCTGACGAGTTAAGAAAAAATCTGTGCAAGCTGCATAGTTGTCTGCGGATCGTTCGCTGTCAGGCATCTTCCGGACCTGAATGATCCTTTATTTTTATCCACGGATCGTGAAATCGGGGATTTGGGTCTTGCTTATTGTATCGGTTTGTGATATAATATATAGAAATCCCTATATTATAACTTTACTGGAGGTTGCATTATGGAAAGCATCAAAGAAATTTCTGCGCGTATCCGCGAATTGCGTGAAGTTTGTGATTACACTCAGGAAAAGCTTGCCGCCGAACTCGGTATTTCCGCCGAACAATACGCCGGCTATGAGCAGAACGGAGATTTTCCGATAAGCGTTATCTATGAGATCGCTGCCAAATTCAAGGTCGATTTCAACGAACTTATTACCGGCGAACCAAGTCGTATAAATACTTATCAGGTCGTCCGGCGCGGACAGGGAAAGACGGTGAGCCGTTTCCCCGGATATCGTTTCAAGGATCTGGCTTTCCGATATACGGAAAAGATCATGCAGCCGCTCCTTGTTACTCTTGAACCCTCCGACGAGCCCGCCGAGCTCGTTACTCATGCCGGTCAGGAATTCAACCTCGTCCTCAAGGGCAGTGTAGATGTCATTTTCGAGGACAAGGTCATTAACCTTAACGAGGGCGATTCTATATACTTTAACCCAACATACCCTCACGGCCAGCGCTGCCACGGTGATACCAAGGCAAGATTTCTGACTGTGATCGCTGAATGATCCGCTGAACTTATCTGATAAAGGAGAGATTTGTTAAAATGCTTTTAGACCGCTATCTTCCTCGTATAGAATTTGATTCTTACGAGGATTTCGTACAGAACTATCGGGTAAACATCCCCGAAAACTTCAATTTCGGCTGGGATATCGTTGACGAATGGGCTAAGCAGGAGCCAGATAAAAGGGCTATGCTCTGGCTCAGCCATGACAAACAGGAGCGCACCTTCACTTTCACCGATATATCGAGGCTCTCGAATCAGACCTGCCACTATTTCCGCAGTCTCGGACTTAAAAAAGGCGACGTTGTTCTTCTCATTCTCCGCCGCCGCTGGGAGTACTGGGTAATAGCCACGGCTCTGCATAAGCTCGGAGTTATCCTTATCCCGGGAAATCTTCTTTTTACAACTCATGATATTGCCTACCGCGGAAATATGGCGGGAATATCCGCAATCATCGCCTGCGACGACGAATACATCCGCACTCAGATCGACGGAGCCGCACCGCAGATAAAGACTCTCCGCAAGAAAATTGCTGTTGCCGAACCCCGTGACGGCTGGGATTTCTTCGAGGACGAGATCGCAAAGTATCCCGATACCTTCGAGCGCCCTACCGACGACCAGGCTACAAAAGCTACCGATATCATGCTGATATATTTCACCTCCGGCTCTACCGGTATGCCCAAAATGGTATGCCATAACTATACATACCCTCTCGGTCATATTGTTACCGCGAAGTACTGGCATCAGGTACAGGAAAACAAGCTCCATATGTCTATCTCGGATTCGGGCTGGGCTAAGTTCGGCTGGGGCAAGATCTACGGTCAGTGGATATGCGGGGCTGTACAGTTCGTTTACGATTTCACCGGACGCTTCGACGCAAAGGATATGCTCTCTGTCATAAGCAAGTACAAGCTCACCACCTTCTGCGCTCCCCCCACAATGTACCGCTTCATGCTTCAGGAGGATATGACTCAGTACGACCTTTCCACTATCGAGAACTTCTGCAACGCCGGCGAACCGCTTAATCCCGAGGTATTCAACCGTATCTATGAGCTTACCGGCAAGAAAATGCGTGAAGGCTTCGGCCAGACCGAGGGCTCCGTACTTATCGCCAACTTCCCGTGGATAGATCCCAAACCGGGTTCCACCGGAAAGCCTTCCCCGCTTTATAATATCCGCCTCCTCCGTCCTGACGGCACCGAGACCGAAGACGGTGAAGAAGGAAGCATCATGGCGTGCGATATAGACAAGCATCATCCGACAGGACTTTTCTGCGGCTACTACAAGGACCCCGATCTGACCAAGGCTGTTCTCGGCGGTACCAACTATGATACCGGCGACGTTGCATGGCGTGATTCCCACGGATATTTCTGGTTCGTTGGCAGAAACGACGACGTTATTAAATGCTCCGGATACCGTATCGGCCCGTTCGAGGTCGAAAGCGCACTGCTCACTCACCCCGCTGTAGTTGAGTCCGCTATAACCGGCGCGCCCGATCCTATAAGAGGTCAGATCGTAAAGGCTACCGTAGTTCTCGCAAAGGGATATACCCCGTCTCCCGAGCTTACAAAGGAGCTTCAGGATCATGTCAAGCGTGAGACCGCGCCTTACAAGTACCCCCGTGTTATCGAATATGTGGACGAGCTTCCGAAAACTCTCGGCGGCAAGATCAAACGTGCCCAGATAAGACACAACGATGAGGAGAATTCAAAATAACCGGACCAGGGTGAACATAGCGCATGACAGTATTCGAGAAAATGATAGATGCCGGTAAGCACCTGTGGTGCAGAGAAGCGGCACTCGTGCGCGTTGTCGGCGGCAGAAAAGCGCTCACACAGATAAACTCCGGAGAGACCGATGAGTACGATTTTAAGATAAATCTGATGCTTAACGGAAAACCCATAATGCAGGGCGAATATCCCGTCTGCCAGACCTGTTGTGCGCTGCTCGCGAGAGGTTACGGTATCGAAAAGACCGATTGCGAAGAGCTGAAAACTATCCGCGATAAGATCAATTCGGACTATACCGGATTCCGGTCGGCGCTGAGTAACATCGAGCCGATACTTGACCTGCTCGATGACGGGTATTATGTTGTAGCGTATGCGAAGCTTTACCCTACCGATGGCAGCGGACATTTCTTCATGAACGTTCCCGACGAAATGACAGATACCGATGCCGCCTGTTCCGATTATTACAACAGCGAGTTTCTGACCATTACGCAGGGATTTCCCGCATACATCTATCCAACGCAGTCGAATTCCTCGCTTGACACCGAAAGGGCTGCGCACTACCTCGAAAGCATCGACATGGATATTGCTCCGAGGGCTGTTGCTTACTACGACTACGGCTTTGTCTGCGCTCTGCTGGACGGGCATCATAAAGCGTATGCCGCAGCAATGAAGGGCTGCCTTCTGCCGGCTCTTGTGATAATCCCATTATCATGTATCGGTAAAGATTGGCAAACTCGGGAGGAATGCGCTTACTTCGCAGATATTACGCTCCCGGCAGCAGAGCTTGAAGGCTTGAAATATAAGCGACTCTCCGAAAAGCGGGAAGTCACATCTGAAAGCTTTCACAATGAGCCGATACCGGAGACAGACCTTGATCTGAGCCTGTACCCGACCGTTGAGGAGCTTACCGGGATATACGCGGCAGGCGCGGAGAACCTTGACGTTACTCCGGAGCTCGCGGAGAAATGGTTGGAAAGCAAAAACAGGGATGACCGCGAAAGGCTCCGCTGCGTCCTGCGATACTACGCAAAACGGGCTCCGGAACGGGCATACGGTATAGCGAGGACCGTTGTGGCAAAAGCCCCGGAAACTCCCGATCTTACGCGCCTCATCATTCTGTCATACAGGATAATAGCCGTCCGCA
>JAFZOA010000140.1 GCA_017550775.1 Ruminiclostridium sp.
CTCCTCATCAACGCGGGTATGACCCCGCTCAAAAAGTTCTTCCAGGGTGTTGAGACTCCCCCGAGAAAGCGCGTCACCACCTGCCAGAAGTGCATACGCACGCCCGACATCGAAAACGTCGGAAAGACAGCCCGTCACGGCACTTATTTCGAGATGCTCGGAAACTTCTCGTTCGGCGATTACTTCAAGCACGAGGCTACCGCGTGGGCGTGGGAGTATCTGACCAAGGTACTTGAGATCGAGCCGGAAAAGCTCTGGGTTACGATCTACGAGGAAGACGACGAGGCGGGAGAGATCTGGGCGAACGAGATCGGCGTTCCGCGCGACCGCATAGTAAAGCTCGGCAAGAAGGACAACTTCTGGGAGCACGGAAGCGGACCCTGCGGACCCTGCTCCGAGATACACTTCGACCGCGGCGAGAAGTACGGCCCGTTTGAGAGCTTCGAGCAGGCGGGCGACTGCGACCGTATCATCGAGATATGGAACCTCGTGTTCACGCAGTTCGACAACGACGGACACAACAACTACACCCAGCTCAAAAACAAGAACATCGACACCGGCATGGGTCTTGAGCGCCTTGCCTGCGTAATGCAGGGCGTGGACAATATGTTCGAAGTCGATACGATACAGAACATCATCAAGCGCATTTGCACAGTCACAGGCAAGACCTACGGCGCGAACCACAACGACGACGTTTCTATCCGCGTCATAACCGACCACGCGCGCGCTACTACCTTCATGGTAGGTGACGGCGTTCGTCCGTCAAACGAAGGCAGAGGCTATGTTCTGCGCAGACTCCTCAGACGTGCGGCAAGACACGGAAGACTGCTCGGCGTTACAAAGCCGTTCCTTACCGAGATCGTTGAACAGGTCATCGAGGAAAACAAGAACGCATATCCGGAGCTTGTCGAGAAGCGCGAATACATCAAGAAGGTCATCGCGACCGAGGAAGAGAGCTTCAACAAGACAGTCGAGAAGG
This sequence comes from Ruminiclostridium sp., assembly GCA_017550775.1. The sequence goes on from JAFZOA010000140.1 coordinate 980, forward strand.
GCTCACAGCTCCTTACCGACCTCATAAGCAAGCTCGGCGAGAACGGCGTGCTCAGCGGCGACGACGCCTTCAAGCTCCACGACACCTACGGTTTCCCCCTCGATCTCACCAAGGAGATACTTGCGGAAAAAGGCTTATCTCTCGACGAGGAGCGCTTCAAAGAGCTCATGGTGAAGCAGAAACAGACTGCCCGCGCAAATCAGGCATTCAAGGGCGGCTGGGACGAGGCTTCCATGAACGCGGTATCCGGACTTACCACAGAGTTCGTAGGCTATACCACCACCTCCGCAGAGACAAAGCTTCTCGCGCTCATAAAGGACGGCGAGAGCGTACAGAGCTGCACTGAGGGCGACGAGGTCATCGCCGTTATCGAAAAGACCCCGTTCTACGCCGAAATGGGCGGTCAGGTCGGCGACAAGGGCGTTATCACCGCCGGCGACAGCGTCCTCCGCGTTCTTGATACCAAGAAGACAACGGGCGGCCAGTTCGTATGCGAGTGCTCGGTAGAGGTCGGAGGACTTTCCGTGGGCGACAGCGTTACCGCGTCGGTTTACGAGGAGCGCAGAGACGCGATAAGGCGTAACCACACCTCGGTGCATCTATTGCAGGCTGCGCTGCGTGAGGTGCTCGGCGACCACGTTCATCAGGCGGGCTCATACGTTGACGACAGGATTGGCCGTTTCGACTTCTCGCATTTCAGCGCTATGACAGCCGACGAGATCGCGAAGGTAGAGCGTATCGTAAACGAGGAAATACTCAAGGGCGTTAAAGTAGTAACCGAGGAGCTTCCGATAGAGGAAGCCCGCAAGAAGGGCGCTATGGCGCTGTTCGGAGAGAAATACGGCGACGTGGTGCGCGTAGTCAGCACCGAGGACGGCTTCTCCACCGAGTTCTGCGGCGGTACGCATATTGACAACACTTCAAGGATAGGCTTGTTCAAGATACTTTCCGAGTCTTCCGTAGCTGCCGGAGTCCGCCGTATAGAATCCACCACCGGCTTCGGCGTTCTCGAAGCTCTCGAAAATGCAAACAGAACAATAGGTTCTGCTGCCGCAGCTCTTAAAATACCGAACGCCAACGCGCTCGTGCAGAGATGTGAGGGCGTAATGTCCGAGCTCTCGGAAGCTCGCAAGGAGATAGACAAGCTCGAACGCCAGCTCTCGCAGTCCGCTATGGGCGACATTACCGCAGGCGCAGCCGAGATAAACGGCATCAAGGTGTTCTCCGCGACCCTCGAAGGTACGGTAGGCGACAGTCTCCGCAAGGCAGGCGACGATATCAAGTCTAAGTATGACAGCTTTATCGCCGTACTCGCCGGTCATGCCGACGGCAAGGGCAACTTCCTGTGCATCTGCAGCAAGGAAGCAGTCGCAAAGGGCGCAAACGCGGGTCAGATCGTAAAGCAGATCGCTGCGATAGCAGGCGGCAAGGGCGGCGGAAAGCCCGACTGCGCAATGGCAGGTATCGCAGATGTATCAAAGATCGGCGAGGCTCTCGCGGCGCTCAACGATATAGTTTCCGGTATGGTAAAGTGACGCGCTAAGAGATTATCTGCGCTTCCCTTTCGGCAGGCGGGAGCTGACGGAAGGATGACAGCTCCACAGTAAGCCTGCCGCAGTCGGCGGTGAGGGTGACGGGAACACAGTCCTTGTCGAGTGCGACGGTGTACCCGCCTGCCTCCGAGCTTCCGGAGACGGAGTACCCTTTCTCAGTTACCGCGGCATCGGAAAGCTGTCCGACCGCGGCTTCGTAAGCCGATACGACAGCTTTTGCCATGCTCACCTCGTCGCCGCTCACGTCCGACACGCTCTCCATTCCGAGCATAGACAGCGCGGTGCTGTCGCCGTCAAGCGTCATGACCAGTCCTTCGAGGGCGTAAGGCGCGGTAACACGGAACTCCCACTGCTCCGCGTCGGAACGCGTGATCTGTGCGGACAGTGTTTCTCCGCTGTAGGATATCTCCGCGTCGGCGCTGAACGGTATGTCCGGAACGGCGACACGGGCGGGCTGAGTGACTCCGCAGGAAGACAGCAGGAGTACGGCGGGGAGTGCAAGTAAATATTTTTTCATAATAAAAACACCTTTTTCTTTCCGGGTTTTAAGAAAGAAAAAGGTGTTTTGTTATTTTTTGAGTATTTCCGGAAGTATCTCCGGTATATCCCGCGGAAGTATACCCGCAAGTCCCTTTGTTTTTGCGAGGTAATCCGCCGCGAACCCGTACAGGTACGCTCCGAGTGCCGCCGCATATAACAGCTCGACACCCTGCGCCGCGAGAGATGCGATCATCCCCGCGAGC
>JAFZOA010000141.1 GCA_017550775.1 Ruminiclostridium sp.
ATCGACCGCGCTTTTCGGGGTGCTTCGTCCCGGTGACCTTATGCTCTCGCTCACGGGAAAGCCCTATGACACGCTCAATGACGTCATCTTCGCGAAAAAAGGCGGCTCGCTCACGGAATTCGGCGTTAAGTATGACCAGATAGACCTGCTTCCGGACGGAAGAGTCAATTTCGGTCAGATACGCGAACGTGCCCGCGGCTGTAAAGTCGCTTATATCCAGCGTTCGCGCGGCTACAGCTTGCGCCCGTCGATAACCGTTTCGGAGATCGGCGAGATGATCGACGCGGTAAAAAGCGTGAACCCGACCGCGATAATAATGGTGGATAACTGCTACGGCGAGCTCGTAGAGCGCATCGAGCCCTGCGACGTGGGCGCAGACCTCATAATCGGCTCGCTTATAAAGAACCTCGGCGGCGGTATCGCGCCGACCGGCGGCTATATAGCGGGAAGAAAAGACCTTGTCGAGCTCTGCTCATACCGCCTCACCACAGTCGGCACGGGCAAGGAAGTGGGCTGCTCGCTCGATATGAACAGAAGCCTGTTCATGGGGCTTTTCTATGCTCCCGAAACGGTAAAGAACGCCGTAAAGACCGCGACTTTCGCGTCCGCGTTTTTTGAGCAGCTCGGATTTGAAGCTTACCCGCACTACGGCGAATACCGCTCGGACATCATCACCGCGATTAAGCTCGGCTCAAAGGAGGCGCTCATCGCTTTCTGCGAGGGGATACAGTCCGGAAGCCCCGTTGACAGCTTCGTGACACCCGAACCGTGGGATATGCCGGGCTATGACAGCCAGGTAATAATGGCGGCGGGCGCGTTCACTATGGGCGCATCGATAGAGCTTTCCGCCGATGCGCCGCTTCGCGAACCGTTCGCGGTGTGGCTCCAGGGCGGACTTACCTACAACACCGGAAGGACAGGTATAATCCTCGCGGCGCAGAGACTGCTCGATAAAGGGATATTAACGCTTGACACGGTTCGGACGTCATAAGGACGTTTTCCGGAGCGCCTCACGGAGGAGGCGCAAAGAAAAGAAAACTTCCGAAACTTACAAGGGGGAAAAGATATGTCTCACCCGAGAAAAGATTTTGCATTATACGGAAAAAATACAACGGCGACTGTCGTTGAAAGGGTAATGGACACCTATATAGCCGAACGGTTCGGAAAGCCCGCGTATCTTGTCGGGTTCCCGCCGAAGCTCGTCGGGACTTTCGCGGCGACGGCGTGCGCCATGATAGACAGGAACGGCACCGAGATACCCGTTATGGTGCCGCCGCAGGAATACGGAAAAAGCATCTGCTATGAATGCAATCTGATCCACTCGCTCGGAGACCTGCTGCAAAGCAGCGACATACTGTACCCGAAGTTTGAAAAGACCTGCGGCGCAGTAATGTTCACCGAGAAGGACGGGCTCCGGAAATACCTGCTCATAAAGAACGAGAGCGGTCATATCGGCTTCCCGAAGGGTCATATCGACTACGGCGAGTCGGAAAGCGAGACCGCGGACAGAGAGGTCTTCGAGGAGACCGGGCTCAAGTTCGAGCAGTTCGGCGAGTTCCGCGAGGAATATACCTATACCACCCGTCAGAACACGATCAAGACCGGCGTATTCTTTATCGGGCATTACGACTATCGCGAGCCCAAGATACAGGAGGACGAGAT
>JAFZOA010000142.1 GCA_017550775.1 Ruminiclostridium sp.
CGGTGACAATACAACATTATGTCTTACAATATTTATATGGGATATTCAGGATATGACCGCAATCTTTGCACTTCTTGCTTTTTTTTGATGTCCATTCAAGGTCTTTTTTGCCGCATTTCGGACATTTTTCACCGGGCTCGGTAATTACCCATTCAGGGTGATCAGGTGTTTTGTAAGAGCCGCCTCCACATTTCATACATAAGTAAAAGCCGTTATCATCAGATATTTTGCATTCCCGGCTGTCGATGATACTGAAATCTTCTCCGCAGTAGTGGCATCTGTTTATGTAAACATTCCTGTCATGACCTTCTCCGGGCTCATCGCATGAAAACATCTGCGCTGTAAGACGGGCGGTCAGATATTTTGAATATCTGAAGTCGGACTTCATCACCTTGCCGCAGCACGAGCATTTAAGGCGGTCTCTGAATCTGAGCGCGGTATTGATATACGAACCTATCCGGTACTGATATTCCTTCATGTTTTCCAGCGATATTCTTTTATCCGCTTCCGCATCAGAGACCCAGCCTATCTCATTCAGATAGTCATTCAGCCCCATATCCTCCGGCTTTATATCGTAATCATATCTCATATTTGCGGCAGCTCTGAACTCATAGCACTCGCAACCCCGATCTCCGCCGTTGTCCGGACACCATACCCCCCATTCTTTCACCTCTCCATACCGGATCTCCTTTTTCCACGATCTGGCATCACAGAAGGCATAACACGGATCACCGCAATCTGCTTTATCGCAGTGTTGTGCAACGGGCATGAGGGCGAACAGCGCCTCCGGCACATCTCTGCCTTCATTAAGGAAATCAAGGATATAGCTCATAAGGACGCCGTGTGCGCTTTCTTTATCGGAGTCGTCCGGATCCCCGAAAAACAGTTCCGCTCTCTTGGCAAAGTTGGGTTCATATATACCGGTAAGGAACAGCAGCAGTGAATATATCAGCTTATTTCCCGCATTTTTCTCACATTCAAGAAGCCGGTCTATGGAATCCTTTTCTTTATCCTTCCATTCTTCCTTGTTAAATGCCATAAACATGAGCGCTCTTACCTTAAGCACGTCGTTCAGCGGCATCCACCCGCTTTCAAGAAAAACAAATCCCCGTTCGTACAGGTGACGGGCAACAGCCACATTGATCTTATCGCAGTCTTTTTCGCCGGGTCTGTCGGGACGGAAGCTGACTGCACGCATCAGCCGTTCATATTTCTGCGGCTTATCATTGTGCAGTCTGACAAGCTCGGTGGAACAAAGCCTTTTGCTCAGTTCTTTGGCGAACTTAGCCGAAGCATAAGCCACGAACCTGTCATCTTCCGCGAGCTGATAAAGCGGGGCAAATCTGAGAAGCGTTCTGACCGCGTTTTCCCTGAAATTATCATTATCCCAGATGCTCAGCAATACGGATATTCCTTCATTTTTTTCCGGGCTTCCGCCGGAGAAAAGCCGTTCATTGATCTTGTCATCATTATTTGACATGAGCACAGACAGTACCCGGGGATCACTCAGTTTATATCCCGGTATCTTTTCCGCCGCTTTGAAAATTAGCAGAGGTGTGGCTTTATCCATATGTTTATACAAGATAGCGGCAGGATCGGATTCCCGATTGATAAGATAATCAATAATACCGTCTGCCGCACCTTCCTTGAAGACCGCGTATGACAGCAAATCCCCCGCATCTTCATTCATAATGAAATCCTTATCCATGAATGCTGCCTCTGCTATAATTGACTTTGCTTCGGGTTGCACACGCGAATAGTATACGGAGACGATCTCGCATATCGGCAGAACTCTGATAAGGGAACGGACAAAACATGCTTGATTTTTACCGTCGATCATCGCGCTGAAGATCCTGTTGCTGTTTTCGAGGTTGTCCTTTATAAAAGACACCAGTATATCCATTCTTTCTGAATTGTCTATAATAATTGTCGGCCTGCAAATCATATCCGACAAATTCACAGCCATTTTGATCTGCGATTCTTCCGGCAGAGCTGCCATAGCCGAAAGACGGTTATTATATAACAGACATCCTTCTATTCTGCTTTGACATTTATCATTTACCAGCATATAATAAACTGGTGTCAATGCTGCTGTCAGAGACACGTTTTTAAACGCATCGCGGTAATTCTCCAGCCATTCTGTAATACGATGACGTACTTTTTCCGAAGCTATATCGTAACTCGGTATTGCTGTAAGAAGTGACCACATATAATGTGACAGATTTCCGTCGCTTATCCGGAGCAGGATATTTGCGAAGATCTCACTGTCGTTCCCGAAGTTCTCCCCGATATACGACACAAGCTCGTCCATTTCCTTTTCGCGGGAACACTCTGCCATATCCACAGCCATATCCGGCAGTTCGCGAAGTATTTCTTTCGAGTCCAACATTTCATATCCTATCAGATGCTTTCCGGAAGCTTCGGCCTGCGGATAGAACGTTTTTGCGAATTCCGTGCCGATAAGACTGTATTTCAGAGAATATTTGTGCTGAGAGTTCAGCCAGCCGAGTACGCTGTTCCTGATCTCCGGCGCACACAGGTCATATTCCGGAAACTGCTCTCCGAGGGCGGAAACGAATTCGTCGCTGATACCTTTGGATATAATTCTTCCGATTGCGGCGACGGGATCGGGCTCATGTTCTTTCAGTGCGTTCAGGAGCATGGTCGCTTGTTCTTTTTTGATGATTTTTCCGGAAAGATACTCTGTCACACCGGGTATTATTTCATACAGCTGTTCGTATGTCATAAAGCACTCGTAGTATTTCAGCAGTCCGGGATATTTCCCGATATGACTTGCATCAAAGCAGTGAATAAAATCTCTGCGCGGTTCAGTTTTTGAATGGTATCTTTTATCAATAAATTCGCTCGGAAGTGCATCGACAAGTCTGATAAGCTCTTTTTCCGGAAGCGAATAAATTGAAGTGACATCTGTCGCGAAAAGCCTGCCGTCATCATTCTTTCCGATCCTGAATGTGACCTCGGCGCTATCTGAATTCTTCAGCAGTCCGCGCACATCTTCCGACATATTTCTCATATTAGCATATATATCATCACTGCCGTCCCGGCGACGGATAAAACGGAATCGTGCATCGTTCCTGTCGGGTTTAAGTGTATAACCTATCGCGTCAAATTTAATGCATTCAACGGAGTTGCTGCCGAGTAATTCTAGTGAAGCCTGTACTCGTTCGTCCGACTTCAGCGCTTCATCTATTTTATATTCCCGTATAATGAGATACGCTATATAATCCGGACTTGTTCTGCTGTCTGAAACTATGGTTTTTAAACGATCGTTGAGATCCGGCAGAACTGATGCCGCGTCGAAATAGCTTTTCATAAGCCGGCTGTCAGACTGCACGCGATCCTTCCGGCACCCGCATCCGGCAAAATATCCGAGCAACCCCGGAAATCTGTCAAGCCATTCCTGCGGTTCCAGATCCCCGAACATATTCCGCAAACCGTCAATATCCGGTTCTGTGCCATTAAGACTAAATTCGCTTTCGATAAGCCGATACAGCTCGTTTTCATCAAGCTGTATCATGGGGGTCACATCGACCGCTGCCGGACCTTTGCGCCCGGCGCTCACAGTATATGCAAGCGGTATTATTCCGCTGAAGGACTGATCCTTGCATACAGCGATCGTTTCATCGCGCATATCGTTTCTATGTGCAAACATATTTCCCTTTTGTGACCAGTGCTTTATAAATGTGTAGCCTTTTTCCTTAAGGGAGCCTGTGTCTTTGTCCGTTTTTTTAACAAGATAACCTATACAGTCCATTAAGTATATTCTCCTTTTATCGAATCAGCCGTTCGGAATAAAACCCGCCTTTGATCATCAGTGATCTGTTTCGGGTCTGCGATATATTCGTCACTGCCAACATTTTATTTATTATAGCATATCTTTTTATAAAAATC
>JAFZOA010000002.1 GCA_017550775.1 Ruminiclostridium sp.
ACCTTACACTGTCCGATGATGATTTTTCGGTAGAGGTGACGGAATTTGCGGAGCTTTATCCGGTCGAGACCACAGAGGCCACCGAAGAACGCACCGGCGCTATCAGAACTCTGAACGCAATCAAGGACGGCATTTACGGCGGCGAAAACTACATTGTATCAGGAAACACCGCAATGTTCACGTTCAGCAATTTTAACGCGGACATACAGGGCTGGGAAAAGTATTACAACGGCGGTGCATTGCCGGGTGAGAGAGATACTTACCTCTCGTTCAGGAACGCGCTTGAAAAAGCGCAGAACGATCCGAAGGTTAAGAATTTCATTATAGATCTGAGCACAAACGGCGGCGGCGAATTCTACTCGGCGATGGCGATAATGTCTCTGGTAACGGGCAAGAGCTACATTCGCAGCGAGAATACGCTTACCGGTGAGGTCACTACCGTGTATTACAACGTTGACCGCAATCTCGACGGAAAATTCGATGCGAAGGACAGAGAGGTAAAGTACGATCTGAACTTCGCCGTTCTTACGAGCAAAGCGTCATTCTCAAGCGCAAATCTGCTTGCGTCCCTGCTTCATGAAAACGGGATACCGGTCATAGGTGAGCAGTCGAGCGGCGGTTCCTGCTCGGTAATTACCAAGCCCACGATCGATGGCTGGGAATACTGCCATTCGTCATACACACGTCTGGCGGACGCGGAACTCAGCAATATCGACGGAGGCGTTCCCGTTGATATCCCGCTCGTAAAGACAAATGAGGACGGAACCAAGGATTACAGCGGAATGTACGATGCCGCACAGCTCAGTGCAATGATAAATGAGTATTACGGAGTCACCGAGGAAGAAAATCCGGCGACCGGCGCGGATATTCCGATTGCTTCGGCGTTTGTAGCTCTTGCTGTAATGTTTATCCTCCGCAAGAGTAAGCGTTCATACTGATATCGGTGCATTACCCGATGATGCGGCGGTGCAGATATCACCTACTCAGATTTCACGCCTCAAACAGGTCTGTATAAATGTGAAATTTGAGTCAAACAACTAACAATAGGGCTATACCACACCATATACATGCGGTATAGCCTTAATTCTCCGCTTTCAATAGTAGGAGCATATAGAATAATTCTTCCATTTTTTGACTGATGCGCCTTCTCAAAAGGATTATCCGGATGTGAAGCCAAAACTTCCATCCATTCCATTTCAAGAATAAGAACAGTTTTATCCCAATGCATTTTTGCACAGTAGCAATCATGAAGTGATAAGTGCTGAATTGTATTCTCGCTACACGGTATTCGATGTCGAGACCCCAAATCGCGCGAACGATAGAATGAGTGCGATCGGAATAACGGTCATCGGCGGCGGGAAGATCGTCGATGAGTTCTATTCTCTTGTGGATCCCGAAACACACTTCGACTATTATAATTCCAAGCTCACGGGCATAAGTGCAGATACCGTCAAGGGCGCGCCGACATTTCCGGAACTATGGGATAAGATCGAGCCGTATCTGAGCGACGGAATCCTTACCGCACACAACGCTGTGTTTGATATGGGAGTTCTGAAAAAATGTCTGACCGGGTACGGCATTGAATGGAAGAAGTCCGCGAAATATCTTTGTACCGTCAAGATCGGCAGAAGCGCGCTTCCCGGTATGAGTCATAGCCTCGATGTTATGTGCAAGCACTACGGAATTGCTCTCGATCATCATCAGGCTGCAAGCGACAGTCGGGCTTGTGCGGAGATAAGGTAGGAGCATCCTGTCTTGACGTTTACGAGGAGGAAGCCGACATATTCTTCGAGGACAGGTCTGGACATATCCTGTATGACGAGCTTCTGTCGCGGCTCATCTCAATGCCGAATGTTATCGTAACATCGCACCAGGCGTTCCTTACGGAAGAAGCGCTGAACAATATCGCGGAGACTACGATCAACAATATCCGCTCGTATTTTAAAAACGACGGTATCTGCGAAAACGAGCTATGTTATCGCTGTGGAAATATCGAGAACTGCAAGAAAGCGCGTAAAGAAAGGTGCTTCTGAGTTTCGGCCAGAAAAAGGGACACAAGCGGCACTACTTGAATAATAGTGTCGAGTAAGTAATTTAATCATAAAACGTACAGTCGGTAGGCTGTACGTTTTTTTATGCTTCGCAGACTCCTCTTTCAAAACAGCCTCAATGTTTTAATACATCGGAATTGTCATACAGTTCAGGTGTAATCTGTCGGAAAATAGACAGATCGGAGCCTGAGTGTTGCTTATACAACAATTCCGATATAGATTGTTCATTGAAAAATCATAGATTTAGTGTTATTATGTAGACACAGGAACAAAAGAACACGAAATATGGAATGAAAAATTCTTATTACAGGAGGACAAGACAATGACAAACTCAAGAAACCTCACAAAAAAAATAATAGCAGGTATCCTCGCTGTTATAACAACAATGTCGGCATTAACCGTTGCAGCAAGTGCAGATAACACAAATGAAGATACAGCAATCGTACAGACAGAAACAACCGAAAACACCGGCGAAGAAGCTCCCGAAGACAAGAGCTGCATAGAAGCTCCCGAGGGTGAGAACGGCGAAGAAGCTCCCGAGG
>JAFZOA010000143.1 GCA_017550775.1 Ruminiclostridium sp.
CCTCGGCTAAATGTCGAGGGGATTACTATATTTATTATTATAATACATATCATAACTAAAGCACTGATAATTCTATTAGAGCTTTGGCTTTTAAAACTCTGTTCAAATTTGCTCTTTATATCTGTTGACAATTTGTACAATATGATATATAATAATAGTGTATATGTTCTGATAATATAATTACATAAACGCTTAGAAAGATAAACCGGGAACCGGTTTATGACTTATGCTATTATACATATCGATAAGAACAATTATTTTTGAAAGGAACAATAAAATGAGATCAAAAGCAAAACGCATAACCTCCTTATTTCTTTCCCTTGCCGTTGTACTTACAGCCGCGGCACAGCTCGGCATCGTTTCCTTTGCGGAAGGAAACGAAAAAGTCGCCCGCACGATACTTATGTATTTCTCGGGCGCGAACGCGGAAGACAAGGAGGCAAGTTTCTGCTCGTCATTTCTGAACAGCGTGTCGGACTGCGAGATACCCGACGATGTCAATATTATCGTACTGACCGGCGGCGCGGAAGAGTGGAACGATGTGCTGCGGCTTGACGGCGCGGACGATGTCAGAAACGACTGCAATCAGGTATGGAAAATGACCGGAGCGCATAACGGCAAGAGCGGTGCGCTCGTTCCGATAGAGCCGGACGGCATAAAAGGCGCGGAGGCGCTTTCCATGAGCGACCCCAATATGCTCAGAGCATTCATCGACTACGGTGCGGAGAACTTTCCTGCCGAAAAGTATGACCTCGTGCTCATGGGTCACGGCAGCGGCCCCACATTAGGCTGGTGCATTGACGAGCTCAGAGGACGCGAGGACGGACAATTCTGTATGCCGAATGACGAGATATGCGGCGCTATACGCGACAGCAAGATAGACAAGGTCGAGCTGCTCACGTTCTACGCCTGCCTTATGGGCAGCGCGGAGGAAGCCGCGGCATTCTCACCATATACCGAGAATATCCTGTTCTCTTCCGAAAACCTCAATCTGCGCGGACTGAAATTCGAGGGAATGATGGATCTTCTTCGGAAAGACCCGCTTACAGACGGCTATACTCTCGGTAAGCAGATTGTTGACGACACTGTGAAATTCTATACGGATAACAGTATATATTTCGGCGCGGACTGCACTCTGACGGTTGTGAATATGAAGAATTTCCGCACGCGCCTTGTGCCGAAACTGACAGAGCTTGCCGGACTTCTTGTCTCGTCCGCGACCGAGCCGGACAAGGACGGAAACTATCGTTTCTATGACGAGCTTTCGTCATCGACACGCGCTGTGGAATTCGGTAACGGGATTTATCAGCTCCGCGACCTCGGAGACCTTGTTTCGGAGCTTAGCATCAACTATACAGAATATACCGGCAGCGAAGACAAGGAAGCAATCAAGAATGCAAGAAACGAGTACACCGATGTATGCGTTGATATACTGAACATCCTCTCGGATAAGGACGTGCTCTATCACAAGGCTACGGAAAGCAAGAAAAAGACGACCTCGCAGACTTTCCGCCGTGACAGCAGCGGTGAGCTTTACGACAGCGGCGAAAGTTTCTATGCCACTACGGGACTGAGCGTTTATTTTGACCGCGTGGACTCGTGGTCGGCAGGATTTTATACTGAACAGATAGACGGTATGCTCGGACTTGCCGAGATCGACGAAGCGTCAAAAGAATTCCTCTCGAAGTACAGGGACGCTTCAATGCTCTACGCTATAATCGGTTCCGCGGGCAGAGCCGTGTCCGCACTGAAAAACGACGGCGATACGGACGTAACACCCGACGATATCATCAATTACTGGAAAGATAAAGGCTTGTGGGTCAAGGACAATTCAAATATGGGCGTTCGCAATTCCGGTATCAGCGAAGTTTACGAAGCTCTGAAAAAAGCGGGATATGATATTGACGGTATTCTTGCGCGGATATTGAAGCAGCAGTATAAGGACATTCCGAACGCGGACAGCTTCACCGTTTACCGCGAGGAGACCGCGGGAAAGCCCGGTGAGTACGGCAGCCTGAAAATAGTTTCCGACAATCCGCTCAAAGGTCAGGCGTACTCCGTCAATGTGCGTCTGAGAATAAAGAGTGATTACGAAAACTATGACGGAAACGAATATACCCACAATATCCTTAAAAGCCGCAATTCTTCATTCGATGACAAGATCGTAACGGGTGGTCAGTCCTCCGACGATATCATGCGCGCAGCTTTCGGTACAGACAGCGCGGCGGAATATTACAAGGCTCTTAACGACGGAAATACATCGTTCAGCATAACCGTGCCTGACGGCAAATTCTACACGCTCCGCGACAGCGGCGGCAACAAGTATCTTGTCCAGATCCTGCGCAGCGACAGCGTTGTTCCGAAAATGCAGGTCCCGGTAAAGGTGACATTCGCGGACGACAGATCCGCGCTCGGTCAGATAGAATTCGTGCTCGATGAAAACGGCGTCGGACACGCTGTGAATTATGTTCCCGGAGCGCAAAAGATCGAGTACGCGTCGGGAAGTATCCCGATATCCGATAAAGCGTTTGACGGATCAAAGATAAATATTATACTCAACGCCGAAGGCCCCTCCGTTTTCGGAAGTACGTATCATTATCCGATAAGTCAGTCCATAGATCTGACAGACGACGGATCAAGAGGTATCACTCTCGAAAAAACATCGCTGGACGATATACCCGATGTCCTCGGATATGATTTTGAATACTATATCAATGACATTTACGGCAACGAAATAATACTTAACATGACCGACGACGCACCGGTTCTTCGCAATATCGCCAACGCGAAGATCACCGATGAAGGTGTAAAGTACGGCACAGAAACGCTCGAAGAAGGCAAGGACTACGAGAAGTACGACATCGACGGCGGCACGGTATATTTCGGCATCGGAAGCTATACTGGTCACCGTATGATAC
>JAFZOA010000144.1 GCA_017550775.1 Ruminiclostridium sp.
CCTCGGTAACTGTGACAGTCTCTTGTTTTTGGGAGGACAGGAGCCTACCACATTGGAACACGTTTCCAAAATGCTGGGAAAGGAAACAATCGACACGCGATCCCGGAATCGCACAAGAGGTCGGCAGGGCTCGACTTCCGAGAATGACGGAATATTGGGGCGCGAGTTGATGACGGTGGACGAGCTTAAAGTCTTGAAAGATAACGAGTGTATTTTGTTCGTCCGTGGTATCTATCCGTTCTTCTGCGATAAATACAAGATTGAGAAACATCCGAATTATGTGCTTTTGGAGGACTCGGATAAAGAGAACGCCTATCTTTTAAGCGACATACATACGGTGACTGCTCAATCTGATATTCAGGATGATGCGGATAACGGTGATCTGATGACCGAGCCTGTGGAGGAGGACGGTACAGACAAAAAAGATAGCAATAAAAACAAAGACGAAGATGTTGAGGTAGAGAGTGTCGAAAACAGCGATAAGCTGGCAATTAACACTAATCACGATCACAGCGAGGGACAGATCGGAACGAAGATGCCGAAAAAAGGTCCCGATCCCGCTGATATAGAAGATGTTGATAAGGTTATTACGACGCAGCAGACAAATCTCAAACCGCCTTACATCGAATGTACAGAAGAAAGCTATCTTGATGAGTTCGGGTTATAACAATGAAATTATGGAGGAAATAAATATGAGACTTATTAACACAATTAAGGATTTCGGCACAAATGTCAAGCAGAAGGTTTGCGGCATGGCGAGTACAAAGCTCACGGAGGTCAAGGAGGACTGGGCTCCTGCTGATAAGCTTACGGAGGAGCAGCTTGATGCTCGTCGTATGCGTGCTGTGCGTAAGATCACAGTCGGTCTTACCGCGGCTTCTATGATGGCGTCACTTATGGGCGTTACTTGTTTCGCAGCTGACGCCGCTGCTTCTTCCGGCGGCGAAGGTGTTGATACCTTTAACACAGTCGTTGAGTTCATCGTTGATTGGGTAGCGAGAATCGGTCTCGTTGTCGGCTTTATCGGCGCGGTACAGTTTGCGCTCGGTTTCAAGGATGACTCCGCCGACGGAAAGACGAGAGGGCTTATGTGTCTCGCTTCCGGCTTTATCGTGTTCGCGGTAGCCAAGGCTTACGATATGTTCAAGAGCTGATAAACTATGTTTCCGTGGGCGAGCCCAGTGCGGCTTGCCCGGAACGGAAACGGCGGAAGGAGCTGATGAGAATTGATAGAGTGGGCAACGGTGGAGCAATGGGTTCGCGACTGGCTCGATATGATTAACTTCACGTTCTATAACGCGGTCAAAGCTCTTACCATAAATCCCTTCGACAGCAGTATCAGGGTAATAGATACAGCGATGTCTGCTATTGAAGGTGTGGCGTTAGTCCTTGTCACGATGTTCTTCTTCATAGAGCTGCTCAATGAAACTATGCTGCTGAAAGTGCAGAGTTACGAACAGGTATTCAAGCTCGTTTTTAAGTTCGTTATGGCAAAGGTCATAGTTGAGAACGCGCGCGGTATCATGGGTATCATATTCAACGGATTCAATTCTCTTGCTGCCGGTTTGACGCAGGATAACTACGGATTCCTGTCAAAGTTTTCAACGGATGCGATCATACAGCAACCTGCGGACGCGGGATTCTTAAATCTGAATTATCTGTTCAAGTATCTTGAAACTATGCCGACATACTTTATTCTTATGGGCGCGTGCTGGGTTATAAACCTGATACTTATAGGACGACTGTTCGAGATTATCGTATATACCGTTATATCTCCGATACCGCTTGCGACATTTGCGGCGGAGGGCTGGCATGATAGCGCAAAGGCTTTCGTAAAGAGTTATGCGGCTGTCTGCTTACAGGGACTTGTGGTAGTAGTTATGTTCTACGCATTTTCACAGGTAGCCGATCTGCTCGGCGGTACGGACAGCATGGGAATAACGATAACGGCATTGGCACTGGCGCTCGGTGTGGCAAAGAGCGGACAATGGGCAAGACAAGCAGTAGGCGCATAGCGAGAGGGGTGTGCCTATGAAAATACAGCAGGAAGATCTGTACCCTCTCACATTTATCATAAGCGGGCTGTTGGGGCTCGGATACACGATATACAAGATCATAGAATGGACTTCTGGAGGTTGATAATATGAGAAAGATAATAACAATTACGATCGCGGCGGCCGGAGTGGCTGCAATAGTAACCGGCGCGGTTTTCACAATACGCGCTATAACTCGCAGAAAGGGCGGCTATGAGCAGCTCACGGTTGATGATTACGTCAATGATAAGACGCTTTCGCAGCAGGCCGGAGAACAGAATACATAATCACAGAACGGCTACAAATACAAAACGGAGGAAATTAAAATGAACTTACACAATGACCTTATGAAAGTGAAGATAGAGCACGACTGCTCTCTTTGCAGGATGAAGTGCGGCAGAAGGATCGCCGCCTGTGAGAGCTTTATCCCAAAGAACGCGAGCGCTTTTATGGATTATGTTGTCTATGCACTCCGCGAGACCACACCATTGAGTTCAGAAAAGAAGCTCAAAAGACATCCGGTGCCGGACAAAAATGCTTATGATGATAAGTTGCCGACACAGGATCATTACTACGTGATACTTATCAATGATGTGCTTTCTCAGATACGCAAAGGTCATTGTGACTATGTTTTCAGTCTTGAACAGATGCGCGATGTCATCCGTTTTGAGCCGCACATCACGGCAAAGTACATAACGGAAGCCGGGTCTTATAAAATCAAGCTGGATAAGTAAGCGAGGGGGTGACTCCAATGGTTATGGGCTGCATAGTTCTCGGTATGCTGACTGCCGGAATATTAAGCAGTTTCGGCATATCGAGGGCGGTCACTAAATATGAAAATCTCCACGATGGAGAGTATTGGGGGAATGAATAAATATGATTGAGATACGCATACCGAAGGAGATAAAGAACTACCGCGAAAAGCTGTTCTTCGGACTTACGCTTCGCCAGTGTATATGTGCGGGTGTGGCACTCCTGATATGTGTTCCGCTGTATATCTTCGGCAGGAACTTCATACCGCAGGAATTAGTATCATGGCTTGTGATACTGATAGCCGCTCCGCTGATGCTTGCAGGCTTTTTCAAGTACAACGATATGTTCTTTGAACAGTTTGCGGTTGAGTTCTTCTACTTCTATTTCTTCCCGCAGAAAAGAGTTTACTCTTACGAGCCTGTCTTCTCCGATCTTCGTGCGAAATATATAGCGGAGGAACTGAAGGCGGAGCTGGGCTCAAAGGGAGAAAAATCGGTCGTAAAAAAGCTTTCAAAGAAGCTTTGGAGGTCACGATAAAGCGTGATCCCGGAAAGGAATGTTGCAATGGAGAATAACATGATTCCGGTTGTAACAAGCTCGGTTTCCGAGCCTGCCGAAACGGATACACATTCGGTGGGAATATTCGCGGGTGCGTTCAGAATAACTACGGCGGATACGGAAACGAGCGAGGAGACAACCACTATTAACACTACGGAGGTACATAATGAGGTCTCGGAAGAACAGCGAGATGAAGAAAGTTCTCCTTCAGAGAAAGAAGAAATCACTACCACAGGAACAGAAGCCGTCGCTGATGAAACCCTGCGGACCGAAACAGAGATTTCGTCCGGTACGACGGATAACGCCGTAACGGAAGCGACTGCTGAAACGACAGTTCCTGCTGTTGTTACGGAAATATCCGAAACGGAAGCTGTCACGGAAGTCCCGGAAGAAACGGTAGTTTCCGAGGGTAACGATGCTGTGGGCGGAGCCGCATTTCTGTTGGTCGGTGCTGTGGGCGCGGCTGCGGCGGCTGGGGCGTTCCTGCACAAAAAGAAAAGAAAGTCCGGCGACGCGGACGATCAGAGCTTATCTGCAAAAGAGCGCGACGCCGCAAGAATCAATAAGGGCAAGAAGAAAAAGCCCAAGAAGAAGGCAATAAAGAAAAAGCGCGTAGTACCGAAAACGACGCAGAAAACTCTGCCCTATGTTCATGTATGCGATGACTACATTTTCCTTGTGGACGAGCATAAGTACAGCAAGACCTACAAGTTTGAAGATGTGAATTACGCTATCGCAAAGCAGGAGGAACAGGAGAGTATTTTCCTCGGTTACTGCTCGGTGCTTAACAGCTTCGATACAAATGCAGATATTCAGATTACGGTACATAACAACCGTGTAAACAAGGCTGATTTCGATGATATGGTGCTGCTCAAACATAAGGGTGACAGCTTTGACCACTACATTGATGTTTACAATAAAATGCTGGTCGAGAAAATGGAGCAGGGACAGAACGGTATCATCAGAAACAAGTATCTTACAGTCTCGGTGCAGGCGGCTGACCTTGAAAGCGCAAAGGCAAAGTTCAACACTATCGACATTGACCTTTTCAACGCTTTTAAGAAGATAGGATCGGTAGTAACGCCGCTGACTTCCAATGAGCGTATAGTTATGCTCAAGGATATATTCAGAAACGTTGATGAAAAAATACCGACATTCGATCAGAACGACTATATCCGCGGCTCCGAACGTGCTTACTGCTGTCCCGATTACTTTGAGTTCAAGAAGGACTATTTCATGTGGGGCGACAAGTATGCGAGAACTATGTTCATCAAGGACTTGCCCGCAAGCCTGAAAGACAATATGCTCACGGACATAACGAACACAAACCTTGATGTTATGGTTTCCGTGAATATCGCTCCGGTTGATCCGTACAAGGCGTTGAAGATAGTAAATCATCAGCTTACATCTATGAGAGCAAATAAGCTGCAGGCGGAGAAAAAGGCGATTCAGTCCGGCTACACTTCTGACGTAATCAATGAAGATCTGAAACATTCGCTTGTTGAAGCCGAGGAACTGCTTGACGATCTTCGCTCAAAGAACCAGAAGATGTTCCTTAATAACATCATTATCATGGTCACGGGCAAGGACTATGAGGAACTTGAAAACAACACGGAGGCTATCGAGGGCGTTATCCGAAAGCATATTTGCTCGGTATCTACGCTGAAATTTCAGCAGGAAGCTGGTATGCAGTCGGTTCTTCCGCTCGGGAACTGTACGCTGAAACTCCGAAGAACAATGACAACGGAAAGCACAGCGGTATTCCTGCCGTTCTCGGCAAAGGAAATATCGCAGCAGAACGGTATGTACTACGGGCTGAATGCGCTGTCAAACAATATGATAATATTCAGCAGATTATCGCTGAAAAACCCGAACGGCTTTATTCTCGGCTCGCCGGGTTCCGGTAAATCATTTGCGGCAAAGCGTGAGATGCTGAATGTCTTTCTTGCGACGGGCGATGACATAATCATCATAGACCCGGAAAGAGAGTACACAAATCTGGTTACAGCGATGAACGGCTCAACGATATATGTCGGACCGAGCAGTAAGAACTACATCAATCCGCTGGATATGTCGAAAGATTATTCCGATGATGAAAGTCCGCTGGTCATGAAGTCCGATTTTATTCTCTCGTTCTGTGAGTGCCTTGTCGGTAAGCAGGGCTTGACTGCGAAGGAGCGTGGTATCATAGATCGCTGCCTGACAATGACGTATGGCGAGTATGTTCAGAACTTCGATCCGGACAAGCTCCCGACGCTTATGGACTTTTATGAGAACCTTAAAAAGCAGCCGGAAAAGGAAGCGCAGGGACTGGCACTTTCATTCGAGCTTTACATCAAGGGTAATCTGAACGTGTTCGCGCATAAGACGAACATAAATCTTACGAACAGGGTAGTATCGTTCGATATTAAGGATCTCGGTAAGCAGTTAAAGACTATCGGTATGCTGATAGTGCTTGACTTTATCTGGAACAAGATCACGGAAAACCGCGCAAAAGGCAAGAGAACATGGATATACATGGATGAGATCTATCTTCTGTTTGCTAATGAGTATTCCGCAAACTTCCTCTTTGAACTCTATAAGAGAGCGAGAAAGTGGGGCGGTGTACCGACAGGTATTACTCAGAACGTTGAGGATATGCTTAAATCTGAGACAGCACGTTCAATGCTTTCAAATACAGACTTCGTTATGATGCTCAATCAGGCGACTTCCGACAGGATACAGCTCGCGAAACTGCTGAATATCTCGGATAACCTTCTGACGTATGTAACGAGCAGCGAAAGCGGACAGG
>JAFZOA010000014.1 GCA_017550775.1 Ruminiclostridium sp.
GGGGAAGAACCTGCGGCGTTTCTGTACTATTCACTATTCTCTCTTCTCTTTTCATTATTCACTAAAACACGACCCGCCGGACTTACGATGCCGTCCGGCGGGTTCTTGCTGTATTATAGTACATTTCTCCCTTTACGATCGGTATTATTTCAAAGCATTGTTCAGACTCTTACGCCGAACTGCTCCTGCTGAATTCCACCGACACCCTGTGCGCTGAACGATGGGTTCGTGTCCTCTTTCGGAGCCCTTGCGGCTTCTGCCGATGCACATACGCTTACTGTTGCTATCATCATTGCTGCTGCGAATAAAGCTGCGATCTTCTTTGTCATCTTTGTTGTTTTCATATTTTTGTCCTCCTGTAAGTTAACTGTTGTTTTTTTGGGGGTTATTCCCTTTCTGTGATTTCATAATACCACAGTTTTCCGGATAATTCAATAATCAGATATAAGCGGGAATGTCGCTAATACTGCACTTTCGGAACGATCCGTCGCTTAATCGACATGCAGGAACATAATTGTCGTCAAAATGAGCAGAAAAATACCGCACAGGGGTCATTCCCAGTGCGGTATATTCATTATTTTCTTACGAACCGGAATATATTTCCTTTGTCCTCGCTGCTCATATTCGCGATATAGTCGCAGTACATATCGACAACGTGGTCGGCCTTTCCCGACGCCTGTATGCCTTTGAGCACCTCTACCGCTTCTTCTCGCCGCCCGAGGTGGAACAGCCGCACGGCTTCCTTGAAGTCGTCCTTGTTCGCAGTCCGGCGTTCTCTTTCCTCATCGCTGAGACAGTCGAGTATCTCATAAAGCGCGGTGACATCGTTGACGCCTGCGACCTGGACCATACCGATATAGCGCTTGTTCAGAACGTCGGGGTCTTTCATGCGGTCTATGGTGTCCTTAGAAACGATCATTGCGGTATGATACATCTTCGTGAGGGATTCAAGGCGCGAACTGAGATTGACGGTATCGGAGATGACGGTTCCCGAAAGGCGCTCCGATTCACCGACTATGCCTATTCTCGCGATGCCCGTGTGTATGCCGACACCGATGTTGATATCGCGCATATTCAGGCGCTCGGCGACCGAGGGGTCGAGAACGATGCTGCGGTATATCTTTATTCCCGCCTGCAGCGCGTCATCGGGAGACTCGAACAGAGCCATTACCGCATCACCGATATACTTATCCACAAAGCCGTTGTACTCGCGGATTATCGGGCCCGCTATACCGAACACGACATTGACGAACTCGAAATTCTCCTTCGCCGTGAGCATTTCAGAGTTTATCGAGAACGAACGGATATCACAGAACAGAACGGAGAACTCTTCGCTCTCCGCGTCTCCGAGAGCAAGATCGGTTATCTTCTCCTTGCCGAGAAGCTCGCGGAATTTTTCGGGAACGAACTTGTAGTAGAACTGCTCGTTCTTGTCCTTTTCGTCGAATATGACTTCAAGGTTCGACGCCATAGTGTTGACCTGACGGCAGATCTCACCGAGCTCGTCACCCGACTTGTTGTCTATTCTCGCGGTAAGGTCGCCGTCCGCTATCCTTATGACCGTTCTCGTCGCATTTCTTATCCTCAGCGAAAGGATCACGGAAATGGCGGTGATAAGCACAAGAAGCACTATCATATACGGCGCTATGTTCTGCATGAGCATACTTATTATCCATTCCTGCATCGCGCCGAGAGAAAAGTCGTCGGTGACAGCCACGAGATACGCGACGGTGTTA
>JAFZOA010000145.1 GCA_017550775.1 Ruminiclostridium sp.
CGAGGACAACCTGCGCTATTCCACGACCCTCGGCGCGAACGTCCTCGGAACGCCTATGGCGGACAACGTCAAGAAGACGGTAATAGACGCAAAGACCAAGTATGAAGGCCAGGCGAACATCAACGGCAAGCCGTACTATGTTTCCTACGAGCCCCTCTTCGACATAAACAACAACGTTGTCGGCGCTTATTTCGCGGGTTCCGACACAAGCGAAGCGACCAACGAGTTCACGACCGTTATCCTTATCTCCACCGCAGTAGCTGTCCTGCTCGTCGCCGCAAGCAGCGTGCTTATCTTCCTCTTCACGAGAAAGCGCGTGATCGTCCCGATACAGAAGGTATCCATTCTCGCGGACGAAATGGAGCGCGGCCAGCTCAGCACAACGGAAGTTGACTACTGGTTCGAGAACGACGAAGTCGGTTCGTTCGCAAGAAAGCTCCGCTATTCAAAGAAGGGATTAAGCGACTGCATCAACGACATCTCCGGCGTGCTCAACAAAATGGCTGACGGCGACTTCACCGAACAGCCGTCTGTTACATACCCGGGCGACTTTGAGACCATAAAGACGAGCATGCTCAAGATCGAGGATGACCTCGGACAGACGCTCAGCCGTATGAATATGTCCTCGGACGAGGTACTCTCGGGCTCGAACCAGATGGCAGAAGGCTCTCAGTCCCTCGCCGACGGTACAACGAAGCAGGCTTCGGCTATCGAAGAGATCTCGGCTACGATACAGGAAGTCTCGACACAGATTGCCAATACCGCCGATAATGCACAGCGCGCAGGAAATATCTCGCGTCAGACGGAAGAAAAGGTCGATCAGCAGGACACCGAGATCACGAACATGGTCACGGCGATGAACGAAATAAGCGAGACATCGAAGGAGATAGAAAAGATCATAAAGGCTATCGAAGATATCTCGTTCCAGACAAACATACTTGCGCTCAACGCGGCGGTCGAAGCTGCCCGTGCGGGTGATGCCGGAAAGGGCTTCGCCGTTGTCGCGGACGAGGTAAGAAACCTCGCGAACAAGTCCGCGGAAGCCGCACAGAACACATCGTCGCTCATAACCGCTTCCATCGACGCTGTCGATAAGGGCGCGAAACTTGCGCATTCGACCGCAGAGTCGATGAAGGAAGTAAAGCAGATGTCTTCCGAGACCGCGGCGCTCATCAACGAGATCGCGCTTGCAAGCGCGGAACAGAACGACGCTATCAAGCAGATAACCGCCGGCATAGACCAGATCTCTCAGGTAATCCAGATGAACTCGGCTACTGCCGAGGAGACCGCCGCTTCCTGCGAAGAGCTCTCCGGCCAGTCGCGTATCCTCAAGGATCAGGTTTCGAGATTCAGGATCAACGAATAATGCACATTGCAGTATGCAGAATTGCGGTGTCCTCCTCCGGCGGACGGTCTGAATCGTGACGAAGCGGAAAGCACAGACGCCTGAACGCAAAACTATAGGCTATACCAATTGAAAAGGAACTTTCGCCGATATATTTGTACATATCGGCGAAATTTTCTGTTTATATTGACAGAACGAGAAAAATATGCTATCATACTACTATGGTAACTGATTAGCATATCAGCGCGATAAAGCACCGGCGCTTCGTCACAATTCAGATTCGTCTGCCGCAGGCAGACACATTGTTCAATAATTATTCACTATTTATTATTACCGGGTCGGAGGTTGCTATGAAACAGTATAAAGTTTTATTGGTAGATACTTTCGAGGAAATGAGAAAGGGTAATTATGAAAAACTCGAAACTGTTATGAATGATATGTCAAAGGATGGCTGGGAGCTCGTGTGCTATTCTCCGCAGCCCGGTTCCAACCACACACATCTGCTGGTGACTTTTTGCAAAGATATATAAACATTGTTCAGTAAGTCAGGAAAGGAAAAAAACAATGTCTCTCTGGGAAAATAAAGTCAGAAAAGTGGTGCCCTATACTCCCGGCGAACAGCCGAAGGTCGGCGGCATCATAAAACTCAACACGAACGAGAACCCCTATCCGCCGTC
>JAFZOA010000015.1 GCA_017550775.1 Ruminiclostridium sp.
AGTTGAGGGTGACCTCAGACGTGATGTTGCGCTCAACATCAAGAGACTCGTCGAGATCAACTGCTACAGAGGTACACGTCACCGCAAGGGACTTCCCTGCAGAGGTCAGAGAACCAAGACCAACGCAAGAACACGCAAGGGTCCGAAGAAGACCATAGCTAACAAGAAGAAGTAATAAGAAAGGGGTAAATACATGGCACAGGCTAAAGGTGGAAAGAAGCCCGTTATCCGTAGACGCCGCGAAAGAAAGAACATCGAAAACGGCTCCGCGCATATCCAGTCTTCTTTCAATAACACTATCGTTACTATCACCGATCTTCAGGGTAACACGCTCTCATGGGCAAGCGCAGGCGAGCTCGGATTCAGAGGCTCAAGAAAGTCCACTCCGTTCGCTGCTCAGTCCGCTGCGGAGACCGCGGCTAAGGCTGCTATGGAGCATGGTCTCAAGACAGTAGAAGTATATGTCAAGGGTCCCGGTGCAGGTCGTGAAGCCGCTATCAGAGCTTTACAGGCAGCAGGACTTGAAGTGCGTATGATCAAGGATGTTACTCCCATACCGCACAACGGATGCCGTCCGCCCAAGAGACGCCGCGTCTGATCACAAACCGAGCTTTTCCATAATTTGCTCGGTGTCGCTTGTACTTCGCTTCGCGAAGTACGCATTCTGCGTAGCAGGATGTTGTACATTCGCTTCGCAAATTACACATTCAGCTATGCAGACTGATGTGCGCTCGCTTGCATGAAGTACGGAATCGATATTTTTTGAAACAATTATACGGAGGTTAATATGGCAGTTGACAGAACACCGGTGCTCAAAAGATGCAAAGCACTCGGAATAAGCCCCATGGTAATGGGCTATGGCAAGGAAACAACAAGAAACAAGAATGCGAACCAGAGAAAGAAGGTCTCTGAATACGGACTTCAGCTCAAGGAAAAGCAGAAGCTCAAGTTCATCTACGGCGTTCTCGAAAAGCAGTTCTATCATTACTACGAAATGGCTGTTAAGGAAGAGGGCATCGCAGGTCACAACCTTATCAGACTTCTTGAAACAAGGATCGACAACGTTGTTTTCAGAGCAGGCTTTGCTATCACAAGACGTGAAGCAAGACAGTTGGTGGGTCACGGTCACTTCACGGTGAACGGCAAAAAGGTGGATATCCCCTCTTACCGCATCAAGGACGGCGACGTTATCGCGCTTTCCGAGAGAAGCAAGAAGAGCCCCAAATTTGCTCAGGTTATGGAAGTTACCGGTGGAAGACTTGTACCCCAGTGGCTTGACGTGAACAAGGAAGCTATGTCCGCTAAGATCACAAGAATGCCTCAGCGCGACGAGCTCGATTTCGAGATCGAAGAACAGCTTGTTATCGAGTTGTATTCTAAGTAATAGCTTTTTGGCATATAATGCTAATGGTGCGGTTATTTTTAATTTACGGTCTGACCTTATAATATGCCGCCTATCGTGCGTATTTACCGTGATTTAAAATTGACCGGGGCAGCCTTGTTCAAATCATTTTATGATCTCTGACGAATTAAAATGCCCCTCGGGAGTCTTGACGCGTCTTTGAAGCGCGCAGGCTCCGCAGGCGGGAAGAAATTTCCCACGGACACAGAAGCCGCAGGGGACATACCCCCGCAGCTTTCAATAACAGCAGGAGGGTCAAGGAATGCTTGAAAAAATCGAAAAGCCTGAAATAGAGATCGTTAAGCTAAAGCCCGACGGGAAGTACGGAATGTTCGTTCTCGAGCCTCTTGAGGCAGGCTATGGCAACACTCTGGGCAACAGCCTCAGACGTGTTTTGCTCTCCTCCCTGCCCGGCGTCGCGGTGACATCGGTGAAGATCGACGGCGTTCAGCATGAGTTCTCCACCATACCGGGCGTTAAAGAAGACGTTACCGAGATTATCCTCAACATCAAGGGCCTCATCGCCAAGATGTACGGCGACGCTCCCAAGACCGTGTGCATTGACGCGGAGGGTGAGTGCGTCGTTACAGCCGGCGACATCAAGACCGACAGTGAGATCGAGATCCTCGATCCCGGTATGCATATCGCTACACTCAGTGCCGGCGCTAAGCTCTTCATGGAGCTCACCTTTGACAGAGGAAGAGGCTACGCTTCCGCAGAAAAGAATAAATCCATTATCCAGCCCGCTATCGGAGTGATAGCAGTTGACAGTATCTATACACCTGTACTCAAGGTAAACTACAGCGTAGAAAATACCCGTGTGGGTCAGAGAACAGACTACGATAAGCTTATTATCGAGGTCTGGACGGACGGAACTATCTCCGCCAAGGAAGCGGTTTCGTACGCGGCGAAAGTCCTCTGTGACCACCTCGCGCTCTTCGTTGACCTCTCGGACGAGCTTACGCAGCCCGAGCTCATGGTCGAGAAGGACGATAAGAGCAAGGAGAAAGTCCTCGAAACCACTATCGAGGATCTCGACCTCTCCGTTCGTTCCTTCAACTGCCTGAAGCGCGCAGGTATCAATACGGTAGATGACCTTATCAACAAGTCTCAGGAAGATATGATGAAGGTAAGGAATTTAGGCAAGAAATCTTTTGAAGAAGTAAGAGCTAAGCTCCAGTCACTCGGACTTGACCTTGCTTCAATGGATGACGATTAATTGACGGAGAAATCTTCCGTCGGAAAGGAGAACCGACATGGCAATGAGAAAATTAGGCAGAACTACCGATCACAGAAAGGCAATGCTCAGAGGTATGGTAACTTACCTGCTCGAAAACGGCAAGATCCAGACAACCGTTACAAGAGCTAAGGAAGTAAGAAGCGAAGCTGAAAAGATGATCACTCTCGGCAAGAAGGGCGACCTTCACTCAAAGCGTCAGGTTTTTGCATACGTTACAAAGGAGTCCGTTTCCAAGAAGCTCTTCGATGAGATAGCACCGAAGTACAACGAGAGAAACGGCGGTTATACAAGGATCGTCAAGGTAGGACCGAGACGCGGTGACGCAGCCGAAATGGCAGTTATCGAGCTCGTCTGAGTATTGATATCTCACATTCAATGGGCAGTCCATAGCGACTGCCCTTTTTGTTTGTCCCGCAGGATATTCCTGAATTGATGCCGGGCGGTGGGGTGACGCATCCGTATCGCCGCATTTTTCGGCGTACCATACGAATAAGTGCTGTGCAATGTGACGAAATTTGTTGTGTTTATAGACAAATTCAAAAAAAGCATTTCCGTTATGATGTAAAATATGTTATAATGATAGATACGATATCGTCCGAAAGGACTTCTTGAAACGGAGGAGCGAACAATGAAGTACAAGGTGCTTATAAATCAGGGCGAAAATCCCGCTATAATCAGGGATTTCTTTATCTATACCCAGAAATACTTTACCGCCTTCACAACCACAGATATCTGGGAAGATGTTGTGAACCACTTTGACGTAGTAAAGCCCGATGTATATATCATCTTCATGGAGTCTGCGTACAGCGAGGCCGTTACACAGATCCCAAGGCTGAAAACAAACTCCAAGTATAACGACGCGCCTATAATCGTTATCGGTAAACGCGATGACTGTAATGACTTCGAGCAGAATCACCCCCATACGGCGAGCCTCATCATAAGAAGACCTATCTCCTCCGACAATATCGCCCTCAGCGTTATCGCATATCTTGAAAAGGGACACGAAGAGCAGATCAGCGACAACACACGCAAGAGAATACTTGTTGTTGATGACGACCGCACCATACTCAAGATGATAAAGGCGGCGCTTGAGGATAAATACGATGTTACCGCGATGCTCAACGGTGTCATGGTAGAAAAATTCCTTACCATGAACGAAGTCGATCTTGTCATTCTCGACTACGAAATGCCGATAATGACCGGAGCCGCAATATTCCGCATGATGAAGGATAATCCGAAGTTCTCAAAGATCCCCGTATGCTTCCTGACAGGCGTTTCGGAACGAGAAAAGGTCGAGGAGATCATGTCGCTGAGGCCGCGCGGATACCTGCTCAAGCCTATCAATATGGAAATGCTGCTCGCGACTATCGCAAACCTCGCATAAAGGAGACACAAGTTCATGGATGATAACAAAAACAAGGCAATAGACGACGAAGACCTCCGTCTGACAGACCTGATAGATGTTGAGACCCTCCAGCGTATCCAGGACGCGTTCTCGGATATGACCGGAATGGCAGCGCTCACCGCAGATAAGAACGGTGTCGCGGTCACTCAGGGCTCGAATTTTACCGACTTCTGCATGAAGTACACCCGCCGTTCTCTCTTCGGCTGTATGAAGTGCTTCGAGTGTGATAAGCACGGCGCAGAGCTTACTCTTGAAAGCGGCCAGCCCTGCTCATACTACTGCCATGCCGGACTTGTGGACTTCGCGGCGCCGATCATGGCGAACGGTAAGATGATAGGAAGTTTCATCGGCGGACAGGTGCTCCCGAAAGCGCCAGTGCTGTCCGAATTCCGCAAGACCGCGGAGGAGCTCGGTATAGATCCCGATGAATACGTCAAGGCTGTGCATGATGTGCGCATAGTTGACAAGGACACCATTGACAAGGCGTCGCACTCATTGTATGCGATAGCGGGCGTTCTCTCGGATATGGCGTATAAGAACCATATGCTGTTCAAGACCAACCGTGAGGTCGAGGCGGCTTCCCGAATGAAGAGCGACTTCCTCGCCAACATGAGCCACGAGATAAGAACGCCTATGAACGCCGTGCTCGGTATGGTCGATCTTGCGCTCAGAGAGGAAATGTCTCAGAACGCGAGAAACTTCGTAAACCAGATCAAGGTCGCAGGTAAGAACCTGCTTGTCATAATCAACGATATCCTCGACTTCTCAAAGATCGAGTCGGGTAAAATGGAGATAATCCCCGACGAGTACGAGCCTCTGTCAATAGTGAACGACGTGGCGAACATCGTCAATACGCGTATCGGCGAGAAGAACATCGAGTTCACTATGGATATCGATCCGAATATTCCGAGAATGCTGTACGGTGACAACTTCCGTATACACCAGATAATGATAAACATACTCAACAACGCGGTCAAGTTCACGCGCAAGGGCTTTGTTAATCTGAAGATCGGCTGCGATTTTGAGGGCGAGGATCAGGTGATACTCAAGATCGACATCAAGGACAGCGGTATCGGTATCAAGAACGAGGACAAGGCAAAGCTGTTCAACTCGTTCCAGCAGGTAGACAGTAAGAGAAACCGTAACGTTGAGGGTACCGGTCTCGGTCTCGCGATAACCCAGCAGCTTCTCGGTCTCATGGGCGGCTCGATACGCTTCGACAGTGAGTACAACAAGGGTACCACGTTCTTTATCAAGATACCGCAGAAGATCGTTGACAAGATGCCGTCCGTACCTCCGCTCAACAAGAAGCTCAACGTTGTTGTGCGCTCGGATAACGAATTCTTCAAGGATCAGCTCTTTGTCGATCTGAAACGTATCGGAGCGGACTACATGGAGGTGGATAACTGCGGCGACCTCGAAACTTACAAGCCGGATTTCCTCATTATCGACAAGAACGAGCTTACCAACGCCCTGCTCAACTACCTCGAAAAGCACAGCGATATCAACTGTCTTGCCGTTGCGGACTACGCGAGCCGCAGCTCGATAATGCTCCCGAATGTGCGTGTAATCCGTAAGCCGGTGTACTCACTCGGGCTGTACAACGCAATGGGTATCAGCAATATCAAGCTGTTTACAGACACCTCCGAGGAGGAGACCTTCAACTTTGTTGCTCCCGAGGCAAAGGTGCTGATCGTTGACGATAACTCCGTGAACCTTACGGTCGCAAAGGGACTTCTCGAACCGCTCCAGATGGACGTTGAGCTTGCAAGCAACGTCGGCGAGGCGATAGATCTCATGAACCAGATGAAGATGGACGTGATCTTCATGGATCACATGATGCCGGAGGTAGACGGTATCGAGGCCACACACATCATAAGACGTCTGATGCCGGAGTATGACGGTGTTCCGATCATAGCGCTCACGGCGAATGCGGTAAGCGGCGCAAAGGAGATGTTCCTTGCCGAGGGCATGGATGACTTCGTGGCAAAGCCGATCGACCTGAAGGATATCACCGCGAAGCTTCACAAGTGGCTGCCGGAGAACAAGATCGTTCCGATATCCGCCGAAGCAGCCGCACAGGCTGAGCAGGAGAAGAAACTGCTCCAGCCGGAGATCGTGATAGAGGGTCTTGACACCAAGACTGCGATAGACCGTCTCGGAAGCCTTGACCTGTTCATGACGGTAATGAAGGAGTATTACCTCGCGATAGACAAGAAATCCGAAGTCATCAGGAAGCACTACGACGCGGGAAGCATCCACGACTACACGGTCGAGGTACACTCGCTCAAAAGTACGTCGAGACAGATCGGTGCAATGGAGCTTGCCGACCTTGCCGCAGATCTCGAAAAGGCGGGTAACGAGGGAAATATCGCTCTCATCAAGGAAAAGACCGATACTATGCTTGAGATGTACCGCAAGATGAAGGACATACTCCAGCCGCACGTTCCGGTAGAGCAGAAGAAGGAGCTTACCGAGGCTACAAGCGACGATGTGAAGCCGCTGCTCGAACAGCTCTCCGAAGCTCTCGAATGTTTCGATACGCTGGCGATAGACGAGGTGGTGGAGCAGCTCGCTTCCTTCTCGTTCCCGGAAGACCAGCAGGCTTGCTTCGAGAAGCTTCGTGACGCGGCGGAAATAAGTGACATCGACTCGATAGGCGAGATAATCCCCGAGTGGAATGCGCTGCTGTGATGAAAGTTTCCCAATGCGGAAGATATAACGAAAACCCCTGTAACACTCGTTACAGGGGTCAGTTGTTTTCGCTGTCATCCAGTATATCCCGAAGCTTGTACGGATAAGTGGCGTTGTTCTTGTTCCCGCTCCAGAACAGCTCTTTTCCGCTGTCAGAGCTGTTATTGTCGGCTTTGTGCTTTTCCGCCGCAGCGGGTCTGGGCTTGATGTCGTTCAGCACGAGATCGCCTGAATGGGCAGGTGCGGATCTGTGCTCCGACGATCTTTCCGGGGTATGTGTGGTCTTGGCGGCAGACGACGGCTCGGACGAAAAGCCGAGAAAGATCTCTCCGGCAGTCTTATCGTTATGGGATGACTTTGGTTTCAACAGCTCGACGCATTTGCGGCAGATCACCCCGTTTGAGCGTTCTCCGCACAGGAAACAGCTTGGAGTATCGCTTCCCGTCAGCATACTTTTAAGCTTCTGAGCGTATTTCCTGCCTTGCTCGGAGGTGAGGCAGTTACGCTTGATGATCTCGGTGTATATCTGTGCGACCTGGTTGCGGTCGGAATAGTCAAGAGTGCTGTTGCAGCGGAGTATTATAAGAGCTTCCTTTTCATTCATCGACAGCTCTTCCATGGGTATCACCTGCCTTGTTCCTATATTATAGCACAAACACGCGCGTTTTGCAATAGTCTTGATCGACTGTTGTACATCATTTTATGAGGTCACAGGTTTTCTGTCCCGGCACCTGACGGAAGAAGAAAGACCCCCGTACTTGACGGATATCCGCCGGTACAGGGGTCAAAGTCGTTCAGTGGTTTGTTACCTTTTCAGGAGATCAGTCCTTGAGTGCTGCCTGTGCCGCCGCAAGTCTTGCGATCGGAACACGGAAAGGCGAGCAGGATACATAGTCAAGACCTACCTTATGGCAGAACTCAACAGATGTCGGGTCACCGCCGTGCTCACCGCAGATACCGCAGTGGAGCTTCGGATTAACGGGCTTGCCGAGCTTGAGAGCCATATCCATGAGCTTGCCAACGCCTGTCTGGTCGAGCTTTGCGAAGGGATCGTTCTCGAAGATCTTGGTGTCATAGTAAGCGCCGAGGAACTTGCCTGCGTCGTCACGGGAGAAGCCGAAGGTCATCTGAGTAAGGTCGTTTGTACCGAAGCAGAAGAAGTCAGCTTCCTTAGCGAT
>JAFZOA010000146.1 GCA_017550775.1 Ruminiclostridium sp.
CACCTGTTTTTTATCCAGGTCATGAATTTACAGAGCAGGTATACAAAGAATTTTTTATGGATTCAGAGACGAATCTTCATATTGCTCTTTCAAAGGATGATGAAATAATTGGAATGATAGAAAGTAATAGTGAATCAGATATAGCTTCAGGACTTTAAGCAGAAAATTGGGTTCAACATATTTAAGTAGATGTTTCAATCCATCGGACAGATTCATAAACTGAATACTACCAACTTTGCATACAAACTCATAAGGGATTTTCATGATTGCTTCTTGAAATGCTGCTTCCTGAGATATGTATTGCAATGAATCCGGGCAATAAAGGCAAATGAGTCCAAATAGTTCCTGCTGATTCAGGTTCAAATGCAGAGATTTGATAATACCGGTCAATTCTTCATCATCATCAATAAGAAAATACGGGAATTTATCATTTCTCATAGAATCATTGTCACGATTAAGTTCTGAAATTAAAACTGTCTCTGATACATTGAATAGATAAGCGAGCTTTTTTAGGTGAGCTGATTTCACCTTCGTTCTTCCGCTTTCCCAATTCTGTATGGTAGTTTTGCTTACTTCCATTTGCTCAGCCAACTGTTCCTGAGTTATCTTAGAATAATTCCTTAATCGACTGATAAAATCACCGAATGTACCCATATATTTCCTCCTGAATACAGTATAGCAATAATTGACGGTCACGTAAACTAAGTGAAATTGCATTTTTTATAAAATTTCACTTAGTCTAATTATATACGATAAGAACTAAAATGTCAACAAAAGCAGATGCGCTTAATAAGCGCATCTGCTGATAAGAAACCAGTTCCAATTATGGGTGATGTTCTTTGTATTCCTCCAATGCCGTCAGCAAAAGCTGCTTAATTGTCATGCCGTGTTCCTGAGCGTAAGCCTTGATCGCATCGCCCTCGCCTTTCGGGACATTGAAGCGGATATAATCGTAATTCTCCTTGATATACTCTGCCGAGGGCTTTCCCTTGCTTGCTTGCCTGCTGCTGTTTCTTAGGTATCGCTCTTTGCATGCTGTGTACCCTGATCTCTTCGCAGCTCATAGGTGCGGTAAAGGGTCTTTGCATGAGCCGCTCACAGAGCAAAATGTCACTCGCAGTTCAGTCGTCGATGATGATAAGAGTGATGTCCCTACCCGCCGATTTCTTCAAGAAATACAGCGCTGGCGAGCTCAACAGCCGTGCCTCATCGGTGAATTCGCTGTGTAATATGATCCTAAGCATGGTGCTTTCGACCGGTTTTTCCTCACTTGCCTCGCTGCTGTATATCACGCAGATATTCAGCTTTGCACCGCAGCTTGTTGTGCCTTCGCTGATAATCATTCTCGTGACAGTGCTGTTCAGCGTTATTTCCTCTCTCGTTCAGATCGGGATCAGCAAAAAGAGTATGGAGATCGACGCAAAAGTATCCGGTATTTCATACTCCATGATCACCGGCGTACAGAAACTCAAGCTCGCGGGTGCGGAAAAGCGCATATTCTCACATTGGCTTGAGGAGTACACAAAAAAGACGGCTCTTTTGTACAACCCGCCCATGTTTATCAAGGTAAACTCCGTTATATCGACGGCTATCAGTCTGTTTTCAACGATCATACTGTACTATATTGCCGCAGCGAGTGGGATCGATCCCTCATCGTACTTTGCTTTCACGGCTGCTTACGGCGTTGTGATGGGTGCGTTTTCATCAATGGCGGGAATAGCTCTCCAGGCCGCAAGAATAAAGCCTATACTCGAAATGGCGGAACCTTTCCTTAATTCCGAGCCCGAGACCTCATCAAACCGGGAGATCGTGACAAGACTTTCCGGAGGCATAGAACTCAACAACGTCTGCTTCCGTTACAGCGAGAGCACACCTTATATCATCGACAACATGACGCTTAAAATCAAGCCCAAAGAGTATGTCGCGATAGTAGGAAGAACAGGCTGTGGAAAATCGACGTTCATGCGGCTTCTGCTCGGATTCGAGACTCCGGAGAGAGGCGCGATATACTACGACGGGAAGGATATAACCACTCTCGATCTCTGCTCGCTTCGCAGAAATATCGGAAGCGTTATGCAGAACGGCGGATTGTTCCAGGGCGACATCTACTCTAATATCGTCATCACCGCGCCGGAGCTTACGCTCGATGACGCGTGGGAAGCCGCCGAAAAAGCCGGCCTCGCCGACGACATACGCGCCATGCCTATGGGTATGCAGACTATCGTATCGGAAGGTCAGGGCGGTCTCTCCGGAGGGCAGAAACAGCGTCTCATGATAGCACGCGCGATCGCCCCGAAACCGAAAATACTGCTTTTCGACGAGGCTACCAGCGCACTTGACAACAAGACGCAGAAGCAGGTATCGGAGGCGCTTGACGCCATGGGATGCACAAGGATAGTGATAGCCCACAGACTTTCGACTATCCGTCACTGCGACAGGATACTCGTCTTCGACAAGGGAAAGATCGTCGAGGACGGCAACTATGATGAACTTATCGCCAGGAATGGCTATTTCGCAGAGCTCATCGAAAGACAGAGGCTTGATACCGATACGCCCGGCGATATACCCACAGAATAAAATACTTATGGAGGTCTTATGAGATACATACTTAACCCCAAAATTAAACTGCGCGGGTGGGCGAACCGCCCCGCAGGCATTATCAACACGGAGCTCAATGACCCAGTATTTTTTCCGAATCCTTCATATCGGCTGCTGTTCAAATGTGACGGAGCCCATGACATTGACCCCGATTCCATGGACCCCGAAGACCGCCTTTTCCTCGATAACGCTGTCAAGGAAGGCTATGTCAGACCCGCCGGATTTATGGAGTTTCTGAACAGGGATCAGATGTACAAAAAATATCCCACCGTTTACAAGAAAGATATCCAGTGGTCCGTCACCGGCGCGTGCAATCTGAAATGCCGCCACTGCTTCATGTCCGCACCGCAGGCGAAGCACGGCTCACCGTCACATGAGCAGATCATCAACATAGCCGATCAGCTTACAGGACGACGCGGCACTCCGTGAAAAGGTAACATCAATGAGTTCGCCCGAGGAAATGCTGAAATTCGCCAACGACTCCGGGTACGACGTAACAATGGAAGAACTTGAAGAAGTCGATAAGGCTTTAAGAGAAGCAAAAGCCGAGGAAACCGACGAGGCAGCGCTTACATTCGATGATGTTGAAAATGTCGCAGGAGGCACAAGGATACAATCCGGAGATGATGCTTCTGACGGTCATGAGATAGGATGTGTCGGGTGTTATCATGGCTACGACTGGTGTGAAGAAAACAATGAATGGTGTTATCATAACTTTTATTGCAACGGCGGTTATTATTCAGAATAATAACATTTTAATAAACACACCCGCCCCGGCAAATCAAAAATAATAAAAAGGATAAATTATCATGTCAAACGAAAAGGTAACAAAACTCGTAAAGGAATTACAGGAAAACGCGGCTCTCCGCGAAAAGGTAACATCAATGAGTTCGCCCGAAGAAATGCTGAAATTCGCGAATGATTCGGGCTACGACGTAACAATGGAAGACCTTATGGAAGTCGAAAAGGCTTTAAGAGAAGCAAAAGCCGAAGAAACCGACGAGGTGGTGCTTTCGTTCGACGATATCGAAGATGTCGCAGGGGGTTACGAAGAAGCTCCAGACGGACACGATATTGGTTGTGTAGGATGTTATCACCATTATGACTGGCAAAAAGAACACAATATCTGGTGTACGCAGCAATATTATTGTATTGATCAACACTGGGGGAAAAGTATATATTAATACATTCATGCGAATTAAGGAGTAAAACAATTACTTCGTGATCGAAAACCCGCCCCGGCAAATCAACATAAAAGGAGAAAAAACAATGGCAAACGAAAAAGTTGAAAAACTCGTAAAAGCGTTGCAGGACGACGCGGCGCTCCGCGAAAAGGTAACATCAATGAGTTTGCCGAGGAAATGCTGAAATTCGCGAATGATTCGGGCTTTGACGTGACAATGGAAGATCTTCTCGAAGTCGAAAAGGCTTTACGAGAAGCGAAAGCCGAAGAAACCGACGAGGTAGCGCTGTCCCTCGATGATGTTGAAGACGTCGCGGGAGGAGCGACAGTTACAATTAACGGAGAAGACGCTTCTGACGGGCATGAGATAGGCTGTGATGCTTCATGGCATGGCTATAACTGGTGTGAAGACAACAATGAATGGTGTAAGAAAGACTTTTATTGCAGTGGAAGCTATTGGTTTGAATAAATTAAATTAATAACTAACACACCCGTCCCGGCGTACAATCAGCGTCGGGGCGGGTGTGTTTTATTGTTTATTCTCCGGATCAAAAGTATAGGTTATCCTGCGGCTTTTTTGTGTTATCAGCGGGGACAGCACCTTGTCACGGAAGGAATTTGCTCTGTCGCCCACGCCGTCAAACGAGAACGAAAGGCGTTTTACCCCCTTCGCCCGTACAAGCTCCGCCGACTTCGCGATCGGAAGCAGCGCGGCTCCTGTGCCGTGAAGCGCCTTTGAGGACGATAGGGTCTTGTATATCGCGGTTATCCTGTCGGGCATATACGCGAACACATAGGCGGCGAGCTTGCCGTCCCGCACGCACATGACGCTTATATCGCGGGTGATCTCGGCACCGGGAGCAAGCATCCACATGTGATTGAGCTCGTTTCCGTAGTCGTCGTAGAACTGCCTGATAAGATCCTCCGACGCTTCCGTGAGCTTTACCGTGGAATAGCCCTGACGTATGAGAGTCTCGCACCGGCTGTTCCCGGTCTTTTCCATGAACGCGTCCCACCTGTCCCACATTTCGTCGTCGCAGCAGCGGTAAATGTACCTTCCCGGACGGCTTTCAAACCCGCATTTCTCCATGACGTGAGATATGACCGGAGCAAATTCGTGTATGTCCGTCGCGGAGCCGTTCACGAGACAGCGGTCGCTCTTCGCGGCGTTTATGAGCGCCTGCATCACGCCTCTGCTTCGGTATTCCGGCGCGGTATATGTGTAAAGAATGGTGTATATATCGTACTCCGTATTCAGAAGCATAAATCCCGCCGGTGTGCCGTCTATGCGGGCATACAGGGCTGTGCCGGTCTGCTCCGCAGTACGGCAGCGCTTCTCCATGACCGGGTTCACAGTGTCGGGGAAAAGCCCGCGGTAAAGCGCGGGAGCTGCTTTTTCAACTGTTATCATATAAGATGCACCTCATGCTATACCCGTTATAACTACTCTGTTCATTCGTTTATACCGTGTTCGTTCAGATATGCGGCGACAGCGTTTACGGAGTAGAGTTTCTTCACGTCCTCCGCCGGAACATCGAGCCCGAACTTCTCATATATAAGCGTTACCAGATCGAGAGCGTCGATCGAGTCAAGCCCGAGGTTGGGTCTGTCATCGCCGGTATTGAATAAGATCGTATCGTCGGTCATTTCGGCGATAGAATCCTCGTCAAGATCAAGGGTCGAGATCATATTGTCTCTGATTTTTTTTACAAAAGCTTCGCTCATGAGCTAAAGTCTCCTTCAAAGTCTGTTTTATACGCCGTTGTACACAAGACACAACATCGTGAGATCATAAAACTGTGGAGCGTCCTTCACAAAAGCATCCACCGAGCTCCGCACATTCGAGATAAGCTCCTTCGGGGAAGCTTTCGGGTCGATGTTAAGAGCGTCAAGCAGTCTTTGTTCGCCAAATAACTCTTCATCGGCATTTGTAGCTTCCGGCACACCGTCCGTATATACAAAGATCCTGTCGCCTTTCTTAAGCTGGATCTCCGTCGTTCTGAATTCCTTCAGGCGTCTGAGTCCGAGGACAAGATTATGCTTGGCTCTCTGATAATCGAACAACCCGTCTTCGCTTGCGATCGCCGGGTCTTCATGTCCGCCGTTCGCAGTGAAAAGCTTGCCCGTCGAGAGTTCAAGTATGCCTGTCCATACAGTAACGAACATCCTGGAACTGTTGTTGCGTAATATCGTATCATTCGTGTTTTTCAGTATATCCCCGGGAGACAGTCCCTGCATGGCGAAGTTGTTTATGATGATCTTCGACATCATCATGAACAGAGCAGCCGGGACGCCCTTTCCGGAAACATCGGCGATCACAAGCGCGAAGTGGTCGTCGTCGATAAAGAAGAAATCGTAGAAATCTCCGCCGACTTCCTTCGCGGGATTCATAGAAGCGTACAGATCAAACTCCGTCCGCTCGGGAAAAGCCGGGAAAATGCACGGAAGCTGTGAGACCTGAATGTTCTTTGCAAGCTCCAGCTCCGCGGTGACACGCTCTTTTTCCGCAGCAAGGCGAATATTCTCCTCGGTGTACCTGTCTATCTCGCGGGCATGCTCCGATATATCGGCGGCAAGTACGCCCAGCTCGTTTCGCTCCTTTATTGCGGACATTTTTGCCGTGACATCCGAGCTGTCTTTGGTGTTGATATAGTCGTTGACACAGGCTGTTATGCCCGAAAGCGGTCTCAGGGCTTTCAGATAAAGCACGAGCAGCAGTGCTGCGATACCCGCCGCAAGACCGCCTATGCCTATGATCAGCGCCATTCTCATATTCGCGTTCATGCTGTTGCGGAAGTCGTCCCAATTGAACGCGATACATTCCAGAACGTAGTGCTCGTCGTTCAGGAAGATAGGCTTGAAGCCCCAGTAGCAGCTGCCGTCATACAGAACGTTTTCCGTGCTTGCGAACTGTATTTCCTTGCTAAGAGTGTCGGGTCTTTTCAGAGCCTGGATACCGGACAGTCCGGCATTAACGTATTTCTGAAGATTTCTCGCCGTCTTTCCGGTCTCGCCTTCTTCTTCATCAAACTGCATTTCGTAGATCACAGTACATTCGTTATCCGCGCCGATGTCGAGCCACATAAGCCCCTTGCAGTCTTCGCCGAAATTGTTCGTGAAAATACTGAAACCCCAGTACCAGCCATCGTATCTGCTCTTAGCGTCGGCTATCTTAACTTTCTCGGGAGCGTCCTTGAGCCATTCGTAGTACTCCTCCATCTCGAAGCTTCTGTTCCCGCCCAGATATTCTTCAAATGAGATATATTCATCTTCTTCGGATGCCGCATCATCAGATACATCCTCATCGGGTACTGCTTCATCCGATACATATTCATCGGATGTGTCCTGCTCGTCGTATTCCCACTCATTTTCTTCACTTGGTTTGAGCATCTCCTCGGGGTATTTCTCAAACATCCCGAAGTAATAATCCATTTCTTCCTCGGTGAAATATACGGTAGGATCGTAGATGTTTTTGAACATATTTCCGATGAGCTTGTTTTCGACTTCAAAAAAACTCTTTATCGTGCTGTCATACATCGCCCATATCACGAAGATAACCATTGCGATCAATATGGGCAGTATAATGGCGATGATCTGGAATATAAGCTTATGTGTCTTTTGTTTCATAGAGTGAACATTAACCTCCTGTATTCCCGATTCGTCGCCGACTTCCCGTCTTTTATGGCGGCATAGCTGAACTCCGGCAATAAAATAAACAGCGCTTCAATCTATGAAGTACCGTTTTTGTATATTCGTTTGTCAGACGTTTTTAACGATCGTAAGTATATTCTGTCCGTCCTTATATTCATATTTGACGCTATCCA
>JAFZOA010000147.1 GCA_017550775.1 Ruminiclostridium sp.
CCGTCACAGCCGCTCTGGAGCGACAGGTGAAAGTGCGGACAGAGCTTGCCGTTCGCGGCAAGCCGGGATATCAGCCGCTCGTCCAGCAGTTCCGGCTCCAGCGACGACAGCCGCACCCTTACTATCCCTTCCGGCTTTGAAGCCGCGTTCACCGCGTCCGCGAGGTCCAGCCCGATATCCGAGCCGTACCGCGACAGGTTGATACCGACCAGCACGATCTCACGATGACCCTCCGCCGCGCGCGCCGCAGCCTCGCTCTCAATGGCGGATATACTCCGCGAGCGCACTCTGCCGCGCGTGTAGGGGATTATGCAGTAGGAGCAGTACCTGTCGCAGCCGTCCTCTATCTTGATGAAAGCGCGGGTCTTATCGGCGGGACGGGCGGGCGGGAGCTCCTCGTAGCACCGCGGGAGCGTAAGGTCGGCGCGCGCTTCCCCGTCCCGGAGGTACGCCTTTATCAGCTCCGGTATCTGCGCGCGGTGAGCGGTACCGGCTACGATATCGGCACCGCACTCCCCCGCTTCGTCGGGAAAAGCCTGGGGGTAGCACCCCGTAAGCACGGTGAGCGCACCGTTCTTCTTCGCGGCTCTTACCGCATGACGGGCTTTCTTATCGCCGTTTTCGGTGACGGAGCAGGAGTTCACGATCACGATGTCCGGCTTTTCTCCGTCGGTACAGGGCTCGAATCCCGCCTCCGACATTGCATTGTCGATAGCGTTGCTCTCGTATTGGTTGACCTTACAGCCAAAGGTTATTACAGCATATTTCATAAATCGACAGCTCCCGTGTTGTAAATGTTGCACAAAACGCGTGCGCAAAACAATGTAATATAGCTAAAAACTCCGAAATTGCTTTCAAACCCTTGACTTTATCGGAAAATCTGCTATTATATAATCATGGTACGGGAAAAATGTACCGTAATACAGAGAAAGGAACGGTGATAACATGATTAAGGCAATGGTGAAGCTCACAAGTATCGACGATGTCAAGGACTTTGTCAGGAAAGCGAACGATGTTCCCTATGATGTAGACCTCTCACTTGGCAAATACACTGTTGACGCAAAGTCGATCATGGGTATTTTCAGTCTTGATCTGAGCCGCGAGATAGAAGTCACAATACACAGCGACAAGACCGAATTCCTCGATAAGATCGCGGAGCACGTTGTGAACAAGTGACACGGCACTGTGCAGAACAAAACAAATTTCAAACCTGATCGCTACAGAAAGGAATGACATACATGAAAGAATTCAACGTAAAGATAGAAACTATCGAAGATGTCAAGAAATTCGTTGCAACGGTAATGACCTTCGATTACGATATCGACCTCATCTCGGGCAGATACGCTATCGACGCGAAATCAATAATGGGTCTTTTCAGCATCGACCTCTCCAAAGAGTTGAAGCTCGTCGCTCATACCGACGACACCACGGAGCTCGAAGCAGCTATCGCAAAATTTATCATCAAGTGACCCCGAAGCAGGAAACGCCTGCGAACCACACAAGACACATTTCTCACATATTGAGTTGTCGAACAAAAGTAAAGGATCAAGCTCTGCAATAGCGGGGCTTTTTCCTTTTTCCTGATCCCGTCACTTCCGGTAAACATCACCGGGCAGAACACCGCATTTTCCCTGTGATCGCCACTGCGTTCCCTTATGCCTTACCCTGTTTCAGCCCGCCGCAACATGAGCCGGATACCACTTCTCAAACCATACCGTGAATGCGCCCATAAGCATCGGCGCAGCGTTGCAGACTATTATGGACACTACCGGCGCGAACGAGCTCTGGAGCAAGAACGCCACGGGGGCGAGAATAACATAGAGTATCCCCCACGCAAGCGACAGTATTTTGTTCGTCGTCACGAATATCTGGTTGTCGAGTGCCTTTCCCCCGCCGTAGCCGTACTTCACATACGCGGCGCAAAGCGGCTCCTTTGCGAATGCCGACAGCAGCCACATAAGCCCGAATATCAGATATCCGCCGTCCGCCGCTATCCTTCCCGCAAACACGGTATCGGTCCCGTAGGTGTGCAGGAACACCGCAAGTACGGACATTATCGTCACCGCCGCGCAGGTAAGCTTGTCGTATATCGTGATCTCGCGCCCGTGCAGTATCAGCGGCATTACCGCGCAGACACACGCCGCGATAAGAGCGCCGACGAGCGTGTCTATCGGTACCGCTATCCAGAGCACCATCCACATACCTATCATAGCCGCCATGAGCGGCTTCTTTTTCTGCGCTGCCGGAGCCGCGGAGCTTTCCCTGACCGCGTTTTTGTCCCGACCGAAGAACTCGTCCCACTTTATCATTAGCGAGAAGTCGCCCTTGACGGTATAGAGGTGCTTCGCGAGCGCGCCGGAGCCGCTTACCTTGCCGACGGAGATATCCTTCCATACCTCCCACGGGGTATCTATGCGCGTGG
This sequence comes from Ruminiclostridium sp., assembly GCA_017550775.1. The sequence goes on from JAFZOA010000147.1 coordinate 2,423, forward strand.
TATATGTAAGCTCCGTTCCTGTGAACACCTCATATCCGTCTTTCGTGAGCTTGATCTGGTAAGTCTCGCCCTTGTCGGTATAGCAGATCTCCAGCACTCTGTCCTTGCCGTCCCAGCTCTTCCTGTTGTAGAGCGCCGCCATTTGTCTCGTGAAGACGTGACACTCGCTCTCCTTCTCGCCGGTCTCCTTGTTTATCCCCCAGCTCGCGTCCGCCATTTCCTCGAAGACCTCCTTCGGGTACAGCAGCTCGGCAAGCTTATCACGGGCAGCGTCGGAGATACCGCCGCCGGCATACTCCCTTCCCGCGTCACGGACATATCCGAGATACTCGTTCGTCCGCTCCGAAAGCGAGGGTATCGAAAACAGCTCGCCCTGTCCGCAGAATATACGCTCAAACCTGTCCTTGCCGCAGATATGGTCGAACATACCGCAGACAGCGTCGTAATTACCCTTTGCGGAGTAAAAGCCGCAGGTGGAGATGACCACATATTTCTTGCCGGAGAAGTCGTACCTCGCCATGTGGCTGCCGCTCCCTACCCCGTCCTCGCGCTCCGCCATAAACGGAAGTACGTTCGGAAGACAACGGTCGATCATGTTCTTCATCTGTCCGGGTATGCCGAAGTAGTAAAGCGGGAAGCTGTATATTATCATGTCTGCCCACAGGATCTTTTCAAGCACCCCCGGCATATCGTCCTTTATCACGCATTTTCCCTCGCCGCCTTTCCAGCAGGCAAAGCAGCCGCGGCAGCCCTTGATGTCCAGCTTGTTCAGTTCGACCGTCTCGACGGTGTTTTCCCCGACCTCGCACAGCCCGCTCACAAATGCGTTGGTAAGCTTTATTGTATTGCTCTTCTCTCCCCTGGGGCTTCCGTTCAACACAAGTATTTTCATCTTAATTTCCCCTGTCAGTGTTTCTTTGTATATATTACCTTTTCCGACTTCAACCCGTCAAATGCGATATCCGCGCCTTTGAGGTACTTATCAAAAAAGGTTATGTGACAGTACACAAGGTGCCTGAACATCTCGTCGGACGGGAGCTTTCCGGAAATGAACTTCACCGGGATAAAGAACTTCGCGTCGGTAAAGCCGAGATGCTTCATATCCCCGAAAACGACCCGGTATGTATCCGCGCTCGTATTCAGGAACGGTCTTGTCTCGCAGTTTACGTTCTCCTGACAGCTTATCTGACAGAACGGCTTTGTCATGGTACTCTCCGGATAATCGCCGAACAGCGCACCGTCAATGTTGATGCCGCAGCGGAACTCGTCGTTGTACCGGCACAGGTAATAAGCAAGACAGCCGCCCAGTGAGTGTCCGGACGCGCCGATGCCGCAGGTGAGGTCAATGCTTCCGGCATACCTCTCCTTTACAGCTTCCAGCGCTTTCTCAACGTCCTTCCTCCATTCGGGAACTCTTCCCATAAGAAACGGCGAATACTTTCGCTGAAACTGCTCGAACTGTTCAAGCGCTTCCCTGTCACCGAGCTTACTTTTAAGAAGCTTGTTCTGAGCGAACAAAGTGCCGATCACACTTTTTGTGTACATGATCTTGTTTATCCGCTTGTCGAACAGGTCTGTCGTGCCGTCCTCATAGTCATTCTCTACGGCTTCATGTGCGTGTCCGACGGACGCTATGATGTACCCGTGACTTGCGAGCGCGCAAAGCAGATATGTGTTTGATTCGACATAGGACATATATCCCGCGCTGAACATTATCAGAGGAAATTTCCTGTCCTGCGCGACCGGCACGTCCTCGTAGAACTCCGCGTAATTCATGTCGTCATCAATGTTCTTTATGTGGTACGCCTTTTTTAGTGCCGCTTTCTTGGGCTCGGAAAATATCGCAGCATATCCGCGCCCGGCAACTGCTTCCTTTTCGGCCGGATAGTACATTCTTACCGCGATCTTCCGCTCACCCATTCCCCCGTCCGTAACGTTCTTCCTGTCTTTATCGACTACGGTAAAGCACTTTGTCCCGACCGCGTAATCGCCCGTGATATATCCTTCCGGCGCGCCGGTTTTTACTTTTTCAGACATGGTATTCCTCCGTATAAGCCAACAGAATCATCATATATTCAGATCATTAAATTCCTTGTAGATATGCTTGAACTTTCCGCTTACCCTATCTGCCTGCGGAGTCTCCTCCGACAGTATGATCTCCGTTCCGTTCACTCCCTTGCTTTCAAGGAATGTCAGCAGCTCCCGCCGTGCTTCACCGAACGCCTCGTTCTTATTCCCGGCAGTAAGGCGCAGTTCGAGCATATCCGGCGCTCTCTGCACAAGCTGGAACCTGCGTACAGACTTCACTTCCTCAAGTATCTTGTAAAACGACATCGGGGCGAGCTTCACGCCGTTCTCAAACTCAAGTATATCGTCCGTTCTTCCCTCTATCTCCAGCCAGTGCGTCGCCCTTCCGCAAGAGCATTTCTCGTCATGCACGATAACGCGGTCGGTAAGCTCATAGCGGATAAACGGCTGTATGTAATTCGACAGGTTCGTGACCAGCACCTTGTCCGAGCGCTCGCCGTACTTCACCGGTCTGTTGTCCTTATCCACCGGCTCGACGATGACCCAATCCTCGTTTATATGGAGGTGACCCTCGGAGCACTCGCAGGCTATCTCGCCCGCCTCGGTGCAGGAATAGTGCGTCTGGACATAGCACCCGAACCGCCCGGTAAGCTTTCTTCGTATCTCGTCGGTAAGCAGCTCACCGCCGGTGATGATGACATCGGGGCGGATATCAAGCTCCTCGTAATCGGCAAGAAGCGCCAGATTGGACGGATAGCCGCTGAGCATTGCCGGCCGGAACTCGTTGAGCTGCCGGATAATGGTTTCCTCCGGGGCATTTACGTCCACTGTGATCTTCGTCTGCTTCCGCGGCATTCTGAGCTGTAAGTACCGCGATATTCCGCAGGCAAGATAAAACCCGTAGTTTGCAAAAACTCCGGCGGTCTTTTTTCCGTGCTTCATGAACGCGCCGTAGTCCTTTTTCCGTGCGAATGTCCGGAACGCCGCCACAGTCGAGGAAACGTCGATGCACCGCTTGTCATACAGCACCACGGCCGGGTTGCCGGTCGAGCCGGAGGTTTTGAAGATAAGGTACTTCCCGTCGATCATGCGCCCGACATTCTCAATATCGGACGTGAACTCGTCTATCCGGCTCATCGTGATGTTCCTGTCGGTTACAACGTCGTCAAAGTGCGACATAAGCTCCGGCTTGCTTACCGGCGGTAAGTCGCTCAGCCAATACTTATCCCCTATGCCGGAGTACAGCTCCCGGTAGTACGGGCTGTTGGCTCTCGCGTAGGCGACAAGCTCCGCAAGACGGCGTCGTCGCAGTCGGGAGAGTTTTTCTCTGTCCGCCTTACCGCCGGTGTATGTTTCTGCCATTGCACTTAAAAGGCTCATATCAGCACTTCCCCTCTGTTTATTCTCACAGATCGCTTTCAGTACATTATACCACAAAACTATGGGATTTGCAACAGGGAAAAAACCTGACCGCACCGGGAAGCGCTTACGACAAGAAACAGCCGCGCTCCTTTATTCTGACATAAAAAACGCCCCCGACAGGGATCATCCCGTCGGGGGTTGTATGCTGTTATATCGTCTTATTTATCCGAATATCGCCATTAGCGCACCCGCTGCGACCGCCGAGCCGATAACGCCCGCTACGTTCGGTCCCATTGCGTGCATGAGAAGGAAGTTGGACGCGTCCTCCTCCTGGCCTACCTTCTGAGATACTCTCGCCGCCATAGGAACTGCGGAAACGCCCGCGGAACCGATGAGCGGATTGATCGTGCCGCCGGAAAGCTTGTTCATGAGCTTCGCGAGAAGCAGTCCGCACGCCGTACCTACGCAGAACGCAAGCAGACCGAGCACTATTATCATCAGTGTGCGCACGCTAAGGAAGTTGGCTGCGGTAGCGGTAGCTCCGACCGTTGTTCCGAGCATGATAACGATGATGTTCATGAGCTCGCCGGAAGCTGTCTTGACAAGTCTGTCCACAACTCCGCTCTCCTTGAACAGGTTGCCGAGCATCAGCATACCTACGAGCGGTGCTGCCGACGGGACGATGAATGCCACGATAACTGTTACCGCGACAGGGAAGATGATCTTTTCCGTGCGGGAAACGCTTCTGAGCATTCCCATTTTTATGCTGCGCTCCTTCTTGGTCGTGAGCGCTTTCATGATCGGAGGCTGGATAACCGGTACGAGCGCCATGTACGAGTACGCTGCAACAGCTATCGAGCCGAGCAGATCGGGTGCGAGCTGTGAGGTAAGCCAGATCGCGGTAGGACCGTCCGCACCGCCGATAATACCTATCGAAGCGGCTTCCGCGAGTGAGAAGTCAACAAGTCCGGTAGCGGAAAGTACGCAGGCACCGAGGAAGGTGAAGAAGATACCGCCCTGCGCCGCAGCGCCGAGGAAGAAGCTCTTCGGGTTGGCGATAAGCGGACCGAAGTCGGTCATACAGCCTATGCCGAGGAAGATAAGCGGCGGGAAGATGCCGCATTTAACGCCTAAGTACAGTACATCGAGTATGCCGCCGTCATGGAGGACTGTCGCATAGTCAATGTTGGTGGTCAGGAAGAATTCCGGGTGGTAAAGTCCCGCGCCGGGAAGGTTTGTGAGCGCCATACCGAATGCTATCGGGAGCATCAGCATCGGCTCGTACTGCTTTACTATCGCAAGATACATGAGGAAGAACGAGATAAGGAGCATAAGACCCTGCTGCCAGGTGATGTTACAGAACGCCGACTGCTGCCAGAGCGTCTGTATGGTTTCGAGAAACGTTTCTATCATGTCTTGTCACTCCCTTCTCAGTTTATGAAGCCGCGCATATTCTCGGCTATACCTGCTGCGCTCCAGCCCGATCTTGCGGACTTAGGAC
>JAFZOA010000148.1 GCA_017550775.1 Ruminiclostridium sp.
AAATGCGTTCCTCGCGGACGCAGTGCGTGAGGCTCCGCCCGGGACGACCGCGCGAAGCTTGGAAACGCCGTATTCGCCGCAAAGCGAATGTATCCTGTCCATATCGCATTCCCGCGCCGCGATGACGATATCGGTTATCTCGGCAGAACGCTCGAATGCAAGCGCGCTTTTTATAATGACGGGAACGCCGCCGACAAGGGCGAACTGCTTGTTCACGCCGCCCATTCTGGTTGAGCTCCCGCCGGCGAGTATAAGAACGTAAGTCTTCATAGTTTATCTCTGCTTAGGTGTGATGTTTGCCGCTTCGTCCGCCCAACTGTAACAGTCGGACAGGTCGGTCGGAAATGTCTCGCTTTCTATGCGGAGAGTGCTGAAAAGCGTGCATTTTGTTTTGATATACATAGGAACTTCGACCGCGTATGTATTATGTACCTTGTCATAGCATTTCATGAACTGCGCACGCTTGTCCTCGCCCTCTGCAGCCTCAGCGTCCTTTATGATGAGCTTGAGCTTTGTGGAATCGGCGCCGTAGTAGCTTCCGACATAGACCGTCGAAAGCGATTCGGTGTTCCACGCGCCCGCCCAGATCTCATTTGTGCCGTTGTTGAGAGCTTCCCAGAGCTCGTTCGCGTCTGCGGTATCCGTGATGTTGAGGGTAAGTCCTATCTCGTGCAATATCTCGGCCGCTTTCTTAAGAGCGGTATAGCACGGGTGCTGACCGTTTCCGCCCGCAACGACAATGGCGTTGAACTCCTTTGTTCCGCCGTAGGGAGCGTCGGTGACCTTATCGCCGGAAATGACATATCCCGCGTCCGCGAGATATCCGAGACACGCCTGCTTTACCGCGGCTTTTTTCTCGTCGCTGTTCATTCCGGAAACAACGATCTGATCCCCGTTCTTGTTTCTGGAATATGGAACAGTATAGCCCTCGGCGTTTTTGTCCATAACGATATCCTCGATAACGGGATAATCGGTGGTCTGACCGAACGCGCCGAAGTACGCGGTCACGGACTCATCGCGGTATGCCGCGAAAACCGTCGCAAGCGCTTTTCTGAGAGCATAGCTCTTATCGGAGAACTGGTCGCCGATGCAGACAGTATTCGCGTTGATACCGATATATCCATAACCCGGCTCTGTGCTGATGCTCGCGGAGATCTTCTCCATCGAGCGGTTCGCTTCGTCTATTGCCGCGCTGCTGTCCGCCGAGCCGTCGTCGTCGCAGATATCCACGATACCTTCGGAGATGAGCTCTGCCGCCGACATTTCGCCCTTTTCCACGAGAGTTACCGTTCCGGCAGCGGGAGTGCCTTTGTAGTAGTGCTCGTTCGCACAGAAATCCGCTTCGCCGCTGAATGTCCCGATGTATCTGTATGCGCCGGCGCCGACAGGCTTGTCCGCATTCGAGCTGAGCACCTGTTCCGCCTTGCCCTTCATAAATCCGAACATATCGTCTTTATAGCTGTAAAGCGCTTCGTTTCCGTAGTAATGCATGGGAACTATGGTCATTTCCGAGAGTGCGCGTTCAAGCTCTTCACCTCTGCCGGAAGCGGTTATCTGTACCGAATAGGGGCCTGTCTTGACTATACCGCTGACCGAGCTTACGCTTTCGGTCTCCTCCTGTACCTCCGTTTCGCCGCTCTGCTTCGCGATATAGCTTATCGCGAGGTTGCGCGCTTCGTCGTCAAAATAGGTCTCGTCACCCATCGTCATACTTGCGAGCTGGCGGTAATTCCCGTCGTACATATCGGCTATCTCGGCGATGACCGTAGGCGCGTCCTTGCCCTTTGCCGAGTATTTGCCGGCATTGGCGTCCTTGAGGTTTATCGCGTAGAAGAACGCGAAAAGCTCGACCGGCGTGGGATATTTCGAAGTATAGATCGAGTACGAGCTGTCGTCGAACATCGAACGTACCGAATCGTACTGCGTCCTTAATGTGGGAACTATGATATTCTCAAGGATAAGCGGCTTGAGTTCCTCCGACGCGAGGACTTCGTCTATCCTTTCCTTGGTTATGTTATCCGCGGACGAGTTGTCGTAGTGATAGTTGATCGCGCCGATTATGCCCGAATCCTGTAACGGCCAGCTTCCGGAATACATCGGGTCGAGGTGGAGATAGAGCGTGAAAATGACGTCGTCTGCGTTCAGGTTCTCTCCGTCCGAGAACTTAACGTCCGTTCTGAGCGCAAAGGAATATGTCGTGGTATCGGAAGCCTCGTCGTAGGTCTTTATGACGTCGGCAATGCCGCTGTAGGCGTATATCCGGTCGCCGTACTCCTCTGTGACAGCCGAC
>JAFZOA010000149.1 GCA_017550775.1 Ruminiclostridium sp.
CAGCTGAACCTTGAGATGATGGAGACCAGGACCGACGCGGAGGGGCTTCGGAACATAACGCGTATCTGGTCGTCGTTCCATTTCCTTCCGTACGATCTGTACGCGGAAAAGAAAAACGCACCGAAAATGTATCTGAACAAGTATCGGCTGATATGTGACACAGACAGCGATCTGCTTGTGGAGACTGTAAAGCTTGCCAAAGGCGGAAGTCTTCAGGCTGCCGGCATCGCGATGCACGTTCTTGCCGACACATGGGCGCATCGTTATTTTGCGGGTACGCCCTCGCTCGTCATCAACAATACCGACTACTGCTTTTACGAGCTTGTTCCGTCCGGGGAAGGATACACGGAGAGACAGGTGCAGTTCCGTCATGATCCGTCCGCGCCCGACGATCCGGAAAAGGGGATATACATAAACAGCATTTATCAGAGCAGCGAGAACTCGATAATGAATCTGGGTCACGGAAGAGCGGGGCATCTGCCGGATTACAGCTATGCGCGCTACAAATATCTTCCCGCGTGGGGCGACTATCGCGAGAAAGTCAAGGATAACCCCTCTGACTACATGAACGCGTTCTGTCAGATGATATACGCTCTGAAATTCCTTCGCGGGTCAAACGAGACCTTTGAGAAGAAGATATACGATACCGCGGCGGTAAAGCAGTGGGAAGACGAGATAAGGTCGATGCTTGAGAAAAGGCGGACCGATGCCTGCGAGGACTGGCGCAGATTCGGGAAGAAGCTGTCCGGAATGGATATCGAGGATTTTGATATCGAAAAGTACCAGTCGGAGTACATGGAAGCGGCGGACAAGAATGATACATTCCTCGGAAGGTTCATATCCGGTGCTCTCGCGCAGAAGAACATGGTCACATACAGTATTTACCGCTCGGGCAACAAGCTTGCCGGAGAGTCTGTCGTCAGACGCAGGTCGGTCATCGGCGAGCGCCTGTCCGAAGCGGCAAGAAAGCTTGGGAAGGGGGATAACGCATGAGCTGGCTGCGGCGTATCAGAAAGGTGCTTACCGGAATGTTCATGATGCTTTACGGCGCGGTCGTAATGCTTATACCCGACACGGGCTATAATATCCTTGTTCTTGTGCTCAGCGTTTACCTTATTGTTTACGGCGCAAAGATCATGGTATATTACTTTCTTATGGCGCGAATGATGGTCGGGGGAAAGTCGGTGCTGTACAAGAGCATAATACTGCTTGATACGGGTATTATCACCGCCTCATTCAGCACTGTGAGACCGGTCTATCTTATACTGTATCTCGTCGGGATATATGCCGCGGCGGGCGTTGTGAGCATTCTCAGAAGCGTTGAAGCCAGGCGGTATAACGCGCCTTTGTGGAAGTTCAAGCTTGTGAGCGGTATCTTAAGCATCCTTATCGCGGTCTCGGCGGTGGTTTTCGGGCTTTTTTTCCATTCGTCGGAAATACCTGTGTATATCTACGGCGGCGGCGTTATCTATTCCGGGATAGTAAGCATAGTGACAGCATTCCATAAGGAACAGGCAATATATATCCAGTAGTCATCCCGGATTGCCGGCTCCCGGCTTTTCAGACTGTCGGAGAGTGATGTCTGCGGTTCCGGCAGTAAAGCTTGACATTTCTGTTGTGATGTGATATAATACATCAGGTTTGTACCGGTTGTCTGACGCAAGGCGTAAAAGCTGCGGCGAACCGGAGATACAAACGGTATTGCCGATCGGAAACGGTCGTTGATATAATAACAGCGGTTTTGTATATCGCTGCTCAAAGTTTTTGAAAGGAGATCATTATGAAAAAGAAACTGACATTTATAACTGCAATGTGCATTGCTGTCTGCGGTATTGCCGGCTGCGGCAATAACCAGCCCGCCGCAACGACAACGGCTGCGACTGCTGCTCCGGCTGCGACAGAAGCGACTACCACTGCCGCCGAGACCACTGCTCCGGAGACTGAGGCCACCGAGGCTGTCACAACGGCTATTCCCTCTCCGGAGGTTGAAGGCACCGTTCTGTACGACAGCGACGGGGTAAAGATCACCTATAAGGGCTTCCGCTATTGCGACGAGTACGACGGCGGCGCGATGCTTGAACTCGGCTTCGGCAACAACACCGGAGAAGAGCTCCATATCACGCCCTATGAGACTTCGATCAACAAGCGTATGTATCAGGTAGAGCCTATCATTATCAAGCCCGACGGTACCTTCGAGATAGGTTCCACTATCATCGATATACCCGCAGGCGAGATAACCGACACATACGGCCTGTATCTTGCAGCTGTGCCGGATATGGACTATACCCTTGACAATATCGGCGAAACGTCATTCTCGTTTGAGATCATGGTCGGCGACGACTGGGAGCACGCGGTCAATACGGAATTATACACCGTAGAAAACCCTGATGTTACCGAGTATTCGATAGATTATGATGATTCCGGCGAGGTCGTTTACGACAAGGACGACATTAAGATCGTGGTTTGCGGAACAGATTTTGACAGCATTTTCTGGGGCTCTACTGTAAAACTCTATGTTTACAACGGAAGTGACCGCTCCATAAACATCAGCGTTCCCACGGTTTCTCTTAACGGCGAGGAGCACGAATGCTTCGCGTATCTTACCGTGGCACCGGATTGTCATCTGTACGATGAACTTCTGTTCGACAACTCGCTTGATGTTCAGCCGCTCAAGACATTTACCGCCGTATTTGAGATCGAAGAGTTCAACACATGGAACAACGGTGAGCTCATAGATACCTCCGATCCCGTAACAGTAGAGTTCTGATATGTGAACGACCGGATATAATAAAAACTCCTTCGTGACTTATTATGCTAATGTCGCATCAACATATAGACATTCATGCTTCTTCCCCCGCCGGAAGCTGGGGAAGAAGCAAAAAAATTTGTCTATAGTTTGAAAAGATATTGGCATTAATGATCTCACGGAGGAGTTTTTGTGCTGAGCTTTTTTCTTCCCGCCGGATATGTGGGAGAAGACGGTATCTTACAGGAAAGCTGTCTCATACCGGAACGGTAAAGACTATCTGTACAGGTTTTTGAGATTGTTCAGGTTCTTCCTCTCGACCACGATCAGAAGATCCGAGTTTTCCTTCAGCGGCTTGTTCGGATCAAAGGCAGCGTGCAGTTCGCTGCGGTATCTCACTGCCGCAACGTTTATGTTGTACTTTTCGCGGAGATTGAGCTGTTTCAGGCTTTTGCCGATCCAGTCGACGTGCGGCTTCATTTCCACTACGCAGAGATTGTCGTCGATGTTGAAGAAATCAAGGAAATCGTTCGACGTGAGCACTCTTGCCGTTCTTGCGCCCATTTCCGCTTCGGGATAAATGATCTTATCCGCGCCGGTCTTCTGCAGGATCGTTGCCATTCTGTCGTTGGAGCATTTCGCAATCACGAAGGGAATGCCTTCCTCTTTGGAAATCACGACAGAGAGAATGCTCGCGGTAAGATTTGATGTTATCGCTACCACAGCAACGTCCATGTTTCCGAGCCCGAGCTCTTTTATAGCGTCCGCATTTTCAAGATCGGCGACCTTCGCTTCCGTGACTTCGTTCGCTACGGACGCGACAAGCTCCTCATCCCGGTCCACTGCCATGACGTCTGCGCCCGCATTGCTCAGATTGAGCGCAAGGCTTTTTCCGAACTGTCCGAGCCCGAATACAACTACCGATTTTCCCATTATAATCACCTGCTTTATTGTTGTTGTCAGCCGACGATAAACCCGCCGGTAATATGTCTGACCTTGTTCTGATCGTTCTTTTTGCCCGTGAAGAACAATGCCATGGAGATAGGTCCTATCCTTCCGAGATACATGGACACGATTATAAGTATTCTTCCCGCAATGCCAAGGGTGGGTGTAAGCCCTCTTGTAAGTCCCACCGTACACGTCGCGCTCAGTACCTCGAACAGTCCGTCCGTAAGCGACACGCCGTCGGTCATCATAAGTAAAAGCAGCATCACGAACGAAACGAAGAAGCTTACGGTCATCACAGCGGCTGCCTTTCGGATCGTATCGGGAGAAAAACGCCGGTTGAATACAACGGTCTCGTTTCTGTTCCTGATATAGGATACGGCATTGAGTACCACCGCGAAGAACGTGACTGTTTTAATTCCGCCCGCGGTGCCCACAGGCGAGCCGCCTATGAACATCAGCAGATCTCCGAATACGCAGGTGCTCTCCCGAAGGTGCTCCTGGGGCACCGACGCAAATCCCGCCGTCCTGAATGTCACGGACTGGAACACGCTGTTGAGTATCTTGTCGCCGAGCGGCATATCGCCTATTGTGAGCGGATTTGAATACTCTGTGACAAATATTACGGCTGCACCGCCTGCAACAAGTATCAGTGTGAGCGTCAGCACCAGCTTGGTATGCTCGCTGAAACGCTTGAATATCTGAACGGGCGTGAATTTCTGTCTGAAACCGTTTCTGAAGCCTTTCAGGATGTCGAACCAGACTATGTAACCGAGTCCGCCCATAACTATCATGAACATTGTCGTGAGCAGCACCAGCGGGTCGCGGTTGTAGCCGATAAGACTGTCCGTGCCTATTATGTCTATCCCGGCATTACAGAAAGCGGAAATTGAAGTGAAAAGCGAATACCATATTCCCTTTATCACACCGAACTGCGGTATGAACACGGGCATATACAGCAGAGCTCCCATACCCTCGACTATGATCGTTCCCTTGAACACGCGCACCAGAAACCGCATAAGTCCGGACAGTGAGTTCAGATTGAACGAATCATGGAGCATTACGGTCATACCCAGACTGAATTTTCTGTGGGCGAGAAGCATTATTATCGAAGTTACCGAGATCATTCCCAGACCGCCAAGCTGTATCAGCACAAGTATAACTATCTTGCCGAACAGCGTCCAGTGAATGCAGGTGTCCACCACGACAAGACCGGTAACGCACACCGAGGTCGTCGAGGTGAACAGCGCGGTAAGAAAGTCTGTGTGCTCTCCGGGCGCGGTCGAGAACGGAAGCATAAGAAGGAGCGTTCCGACCGATATCACGAGCAGGAAGCTTACGGGTATCACCTGTGCCGAGGTGAAACGAAGCCGTTTTTCTGTAGGTTTTGAAGGGTCTTTTTTTACTGTGTTTTTCATATATGTGCTGATCATGCCGATGCTTTTGCCGGAATGCGGTGTTATTCCCGCAATGCCGGACCCGGTATGTTTACGCTTGTCACCCTCTCTCGGCTTTGGAATAATAAATATTATATCACAATTTGTCGGTATTTGCAACTGTATTCCGGGATTCATTTTGCGAAAATATCTGCCGACCGGGTCTTGCTGTTAGTGTTTAATCCACTTTTTCGCGGATATGGGAATATGATCCGGTTTTAATGCCCGTTTGCCGAGAGGAACACTTGACATTTTCATGGCGTTCGTATAGAATGTATATTGTCGATCCGGTAGTCGCTGCCTGTCCCGACAGCAGACAGCATCCGTTCGCCTCCGGATCGTATGTATGAACGTGGAAATTGACCGACGGAAAGGAAAAACGAAATGAAAAACGATCCGAGAAAGCATTTTTCGGCTCTCGAAATAATCCACAGGATCCTTCGTGAGCACATAAAGCCCGGTGATATCTGTATCGACGCGACCGCCGGCCGGGGAAAAGATACTCTGTTCCTTGCGGAGCTTGTAGGCGGGGAAGGACAGGTCACAGCGCTTGACATACAGGCTGCGGCGGTTGAGAGCACAAATTCGCTGCTTAAAGAGAATGGCATGGAAAGCCGTGCCCGTGTTGTCCTCGACAGTCACGCGAACATAGGAGAATATGCCGGGCCGGGGACAGTATCGGCGATAACCTTCAACTTCGGCTGGCTTCCCGGCGGAGATCACAACGTCTTCACGCGCCCGGAAAGCAGTATAGCCGCGATAAAGGCGGGGCTTACGCTTCTGCGGGACGACGGGATAATGACGCTTATCATATACTACGGACGGGAGACGGGGTTCGCAGAACATGACGCGCTTCTTGAATTTCTTCCGACTCTTGACAGCGATCTTTACACGGTGGTAGAGATGCCATTTGTAAACCGCACGAATTGTCCCCCTATACCGATCGTAATACTTAAAGGGCGCTGACGGTATGATGATGTATAATGGCTTGTGAGATTTGCGCAAAACATGATAAAAAGATTGACAAAGATTTGTGCGGGTGGTATAATACAAGGTGTTGTATTAATAATTGACAATTGTTTCAGGTTTTGGGTGCTTTGTGAGCCGCAGATTATATATGAACGCGTTTTCAGAGCACGGAAATAAGCTTCGGGAGAGTAAAAATGTACAATGTTCTGATCACCATTCAGTATATATGTATACTTGTGCTGTTTATCGAGGGCTGGCTCGTTTTTCGGAATTTCAGCAGCAGGCTTCACATGTATATGTTTTTCAGCATAGTCGTCAACATCATCAACAGCGCAGGCTATCTGTTCGAGCTCAAGGCAAAGTCCGGGGAAACTTACATGACCGCGCTCAAGCTGTCGTATTTCGGGCGGGTGTGGGTAGCCTTCTCTATCGCTCTGTTCGTGACCGAGCTGTGCAGAGTAAAGCTGCACAACGCGGTAAAGATCGGCCTTGCGCTGTTTCACCTTACGACGTTCATCGTTGTGCTCACCACACCGTCCCATGAGCTGTTTTATAAAGATATAGAATTTGTCGAGTATGACGGGTTTATCCGTATGCAGCGCTCCTCCGGTATATTCCATATGCTTCAGTCGGCCTCCATAGCGTTCTACATCGTGTATATACTCACGACATTGTTGGTAACGCTGCACAAAGAGCGCAATAAAAGAACACGACAGTGCTTTATTACGGTCCTGATTTCAATGATAACACAGGCGGTCTTCACCTCTGTGCAGATATTCGTTCCGACTCCCATTACCTACGTTTACGACCTTACAATGCCGGGATTCGCTGTCGGAACGGTGATAATGCTCGTGGCGATATTCCGCTTCGACCTGCTCGGCACCGCGGAGCTTGCAAAGGAGTACATCGTTGACAGGATATCCGACGGTATCGTCGCCGCCGACGAGGACGGCAACGTCGCCTACTTCAACAAGCCCGCCGAGAAGCTTTACCCCGGGCTCGCCCGCAACGCTCCCGATGTGGTGGAAAGCATACGCACCGCAATCGACCGTGACGAGCCGATACAGATCAGCGACAGGGTCTATACTCCGAGAACGGACACGCTGTACCGCGGGAACGACGTTTCCGGCACGGTATATGTGCTCCAGGACAACACAGATCTCTACAAGCACACGAAAGAGCTGGAGGAAATGACCGAACGCGCGAATGCCGCCAACCGGGCTAAATCGCTGTTCCTTTCGAGTATGTCCCATGAGATACGAACGCCGATAAACGCGGTGCTCGGAATGGACGAGATGATACTCCGTGAGAGCGCCGAGAAGGATACGCTCTCTTACGCCGAGGACATTCAGACCGCGGGGCGCACGCTGCTCTCGCTGATAAACGACATTCTCGACTTCTCGAAGATCGAGGAGGGAAGAATGGAGATACTTCCCGCGCAGTACGAGCTGAGCTCACTAATCAACGACCTTGTGAACATGGTGAGCCCGCGCGCGGAGAAGAAGGGGCTTCGCTTTGATGTGGATGTTGACAGGAACATTCCGCACCTGCTGTACGGCGACGAGATACGCATAAAGCAGTGCGCACTCAACATACTCACCAACGCGGTCAAGTACACCGAGAAGGGAAGCGTCCTGTTCTCGGTAAGCTCTGAGACCCGCGGTGACGGGGAGATCTTGCTTACATTCCGGGTAAAGGACACCGGTATCGGAATGAAGCCGGAGGACATGGAAAAGCTGTTCTCGCCGTTCTCGCGCATCGAGGAGACCCGCAACCGCAACATCGAGGGTACCGGTCTCGGAATGAGCATCACAAGACAGCTTCTCGACCTCATGGACAGCAAGCTTGACGTGAACAGCGTCTACGGTGAGGGCTCGGAGTTCTCCTTCGGGGTGATGCAGAAGGTGATAAAGCCGGAGCCGATAGGAGACTATGCCGCGCGGTACAGATCCGACGACCGTCGCAGCGTCTACCGCGAGATGTTCCGTGCTCCCGACGCGAGGATACTTGTCGTGGACGACACGCCCGTAAACCTCGCTGTGATACGGGGGCTGCTCAAACGGACGCAGATCTGCGTCGATACGGCGGAGAGCGGGGAGAAGGCTCTCGGAATGGCGGCCGCAGCGCATTACGACCTGTTCTTTATCGACCACATGATGCCTGAAATGGACGGCATAGAAACGCTGCACAGACTGCGCAGACTACCCGGGTACAGTGATGCGGTATGTATCGTGCTCACTGCGAACGCGGTCTCCGGAGCCCGTGAGACTTACATAAACGAAGGCTTTGACGATTACCTCACCAAGCCTGTGGACGGCGGGCGGCTGGAGAAGACGATAATGGAGCGGCTTCCGGCGGAAAAGATCGTCGCTGTGACAGAGGAAGACGACGTGCAGGACAGCACAGCACAGCTCCCGGAGCGGCTTTACGGCATCGGCGAGATAGATGTGGATAGCGGGCTTAAGCACTGCGGAAGCCCCGAGGTCTATCTCGAAACGCTGTCCGTATACGCGGGGACGGCGCTTGCCAATGCCGACGAGATCGAGCGGCTGTGGCAGGCGGGAGATATCGGGGGCGCGACGATAAAGATACACGCGCTCAAAAGCACCTCCCGTGCTATCGGCGCGGAAGACCTCGGCTCACTTGCGGAGCGGCTCGAAGCGGCGGGCAAGGCGGGGGACACGGAGACCCTCGATGCCGGAACGGGCGGGCTGGTCGAGCGGTACAGAGTTCTCGGGAACGCGCTTTCCGGGCTGTTCCGCAAGGAGGATGACGACGATGACAAGCCGCTGATACCGGATGATATGCTGCAAAAGACCTATGCGGCGATACGGGAGTTTTCCGATAATTTTGACATAGACGGCGCGGCGCTCGCGATAGAGTCGATATCCAAGTACCGGCTCCCCGACAGCGAGAAAGAGCGCTTTGAGCGGATAAAGGCGGCCGCGGACGAGTTCGACTGGGACGCGGTGGCGGAGATAGCGGGAGGAGTATGATATGGCAAGCAAGGTAATGATAATCAACCACGGGGGTGCGTTCATGACCGACGCACTTGAAACGTCGCTTCATAAGAGCGGGATAGTCACAGTCACGGTAGAGCCGGTGATCGAGGCTATCGAGCACGAGAAGAACGACTCCGACGTGGTGATCCTGTTCACAGGCGAATATGTATTTGATATGCCGGACGTGCTCGTGTACCTGAAGGATCTCTGCACGGGCGACGAGAAGCCGCTCTGCGTCATAGGCTATGCGAAGGAGATCGCGGCTGTCGGGGAGAGCATTCCGAAGTCGGTCATAACTAAGGAGTTCCAACGCCCCTTTGAGATGAAAGTTCTTACAGAGCAGCTCTGCGGCATAATCGCAAAGGAGGAGGAGCGCCGCAAGGGCAGGCATATCCTGCTTGTGGACGATGACCTGACGTTCCTCAAAATGATGCAGGCATGGCTTTCGATGAAGTACCGGATAACGGCGGTGCGTTCGGGAATGCAGGCGATAACCTACATAGCCAACCATACCCCCGACCTGATACTGCTCGACTACGATATGCCGGTGATACAGGGTCCTCAGATACTCGAAATGATAAAGAGCGAGTCGAATTCGTCGCGTATCCCGGTGATATTCCTTACCGGTAAGTCCGACAAGGAGAGCGTTATGAACGTTATGAAGCTTCGTCCCGACGGGTATCTGCTCAAATCCATGAGCAAGGAGCAGATAGCCGAGTCGATAGACAGCTTCTTCGCGACGAAAAAGTGGAAGAACGCGAATTAAGGAACCGCTGATTAAATCCTGCACGTCGCTTGCACTGCATCTTCAGCCGTCATCTTGCACAAATTCCCCTTGACTTGCATAACAAAACAGGCTCTTTCGCATTGTCAGCCGAAAGAGCCTTAGCTTTTG
Organism: Ruminiclostridium sp.; assembly: GCA_017550775.1. The sequence continues at coordinate 9,994 of JAFZOA010000149.1, forward strand.
ATGTTCTGAGCGTCCGGGAGATCTTAGCCCTGAATGTTCGCATCGTATTCCGCGAGCATATTCTCCGCGAGCACGGCGTACCCCATGGACGGGTCGTTTACGAGGACATGGGTCACCGCGCCCACCAGCCGCCCGTTCTGAATGATCGGGCTGCCGCTCATGCCCTGTACTATGCCGCCCGTGCGCGCGAGAAGGTCGCTGTCCGTTATGCGGATAGTCATGTTCCGGACGGGCGAGGTGCTGTCGCGGTCGATGCTCACGATCTCGATGTTGTATTCCTCCGGGGTCATGCCGCCGGTGGTGGTCAGGACAGACGCGCTTCCCACCGTTACCTCGTCCCTGCGTGCGACTTCAACCGGCTCGCCGAGGATAGGCGGCGCGGAGCAGACTCCGAACACGCCGTAATCGCTGTTCAGGGTAAGCGTTCCTATCTCCACGCTGGATATGAACGCGCCGCAAAGCTCGCCCGGACAGCCCGCCGAGCCGCGTATCACGTCGGTCACAGTAACGGCGGTGATCTCGCCGCTCAGAAGCGGCATTCTCACGCCGGAGGACGTGTCGCTCACCCCGTGTCCGAGCCCCGCGAAGGCGGCGGTCTCCGGGTCGTAGTAGGTCATGGTGCCTATCCCCGCAACGCTGTCCTTTGTCCACATTCCGAGCTTGTACTGCCCGTCTGTGTCGGACTCCAGCGCGTTCGCCGTGAAGGTTAGCTCCTCGTCCCCGCGCAGCACGTCTATCGTGCAGGTAGGGTCTTCCTGTACCGCGGCGCTGACGGAGATGCTGTCGGTGATGCCGATGCCGTTCACGGACTTGATGATGTCACCCTTGCGAAGTCCCGCAGCCTCGGCGGGGGACTGCTGGCTGAGCCGGCCGTTGACCGCGCCGAAGTCGGTGACCACAACGCCGTCGGTGAGCATTTTAACTCCGAAGGGCGTTCCGCAGGCGATGACTTTTCTGCGCCCGCTCAGCTCGGTGTAGCTCGCGGCGGGGTGTGCTGTCTGCACAGACTCACCGTATGCCGCCGTGCCGATGAACAGAAGCGACGCGAGCAGCGCGGCGGCTATGTTTATGAGATCCGATATTTTCTTCATTTCCTGATTCTCCTTGCGAATGACGATAAATAGCCGATTGCAAAACTCTGAAAATGCTTTGTTTTCTACGCTTTTCATATCCCGGAGGTGGTTTTGCGGTGTCTGTCCCTGCCTTCTGCGTGGACAGATACCAGATGTCTTTTACAATAGGCTTATGACTGTAAAGCCCGCGTGACCGCAAGCTCTTGTGCAAGTTTAATATTTGCAGAACGAGGTGATATATCAGTGGAAAGTTTTGCGGAGAAAAAGCAGTTGCAATTTTTATAAAAGTATGCTATTATATATAGGTAGGTTTTCGCACAAAACGTTCACATATTATCTATATTCTGAACAGGTTGGTATTATGAAAGTATTATCGGTCATTCTGAAAATAATCGAAACGGGCATAGTCTGTATCTGGGGCGTTGCCGTGGGGATATTCTTTCCCGTGTGCATAATGGCTGTCGGTGCTGAGATAGTACCGGCGGATATCGCTTCAAGGACGGATATCATGGTGATCTGGCTCGTATCGGCGGCACTGTATATTCTCGCGGCGGCACTTATCTTCGGAAAGCATTACCGGATAGCGACTGTGCTGTCGGTGCTCGGACTTGTGGGAGTGCTGGTCGTGAACGGTATGTTCGACGCGCTTTATGTCTACACCGAGGGAAGCTCCGGTCCCGACGAGCTGTATTTACCGCTGATATTCGCGACTCTGCTCGACATATTCATTCTCGCGGTGGAGGAGCGCGCCAATATCGCGAAGCTTCTTGAAAGCAAGAAAGCCGCGAAGGAGGAGAAGGCTCCCTCCATACTCGCGGACGATGACAGGTGAGCACAGAATAATAAACGGAGAGGACTGCTATGCAGGATAATACGAAAAAGAAATTTAAATTACCGCACTGGATGCCGTTTGTGCTGTCACTTCTCGGAGTGGGAACGCTCATGATACTGTACATCATATTCGTCGGTAAGTTTTTCGGTGTGGGCAACCTTACGGACAGTGAGAAGTTCGCGGGCTTCACGGAGTATGCAAAGTCTGTGAGCGCAGACATAGTGAAGCTCTCGGAGCTTGATAACGCGGTGTTCACCGGCTCGGAGGATACGTTCACTATCACGAACAAGGGCGCGGAGCAGGAGCTCAGGGACTCGGTTTTCAAAAACGGTGCGTACAAGGCGGTGTCGTATGTGAGTGAGACGACGGGGAATCGCTGCGCTATGTTCACATACAGCTGGTACGACCTTGAATGTGTTGTGATCTATGACAAGGGACACGCTTCCGGGCACATCACGACCGGCTCGGAATTCGCTGTGGTCATAAACGACGACCTCGCTGCTGCGGCGGTCGGCAAGGAGATACGGTAAGGAGGACTGAAAATGGCACTTGTACAGGACGATATCAGGTTTCATCTCAGAATAAGGTACGGCGAGGTCGGAAGGTATGTGATACTTCCCGGCGACCCGGGGAGAGTTCCGAAGATAGCGGCACTTCTCGACGACGCGGTGAAGATCGCACAGAACCGCGAGTATAACATCTACACCGGCGAGCTTCTCGGTGAGCGGGTGAGCGTCTGCTCGACGGGGATAGGCGGCCCGTCCACGGCGATTGCGGTGGAGGAGCTGATAATGAGCGGTTCGGACACGTTTATCCGTATCGGAACGAGCGGCGGCATGGACAGGAGAGTCATCGGCGGCGACCTTATCGTGGCGAGCGGCGCGGTGAGAAGCGAGGGGACAAGCCGTGAGTACATACCGATCGAGTACCCGGCGGTACCGGACTACGACGTGATGTGTGCGCTCAAAAATGCCGGAGATGCGCTATCCACCGACGAGGACTGAAACCGCTGTCATTTGGGAGTGGTGCACTGCAAGGACAGCTTCTACGGCGAGATCGACCCCAAGGGGGTACCGGTGGCAGCCACTCTTGCGCCGGCGTGGGACGCGTATGTGAAGTGCGGCTGTCTCACGAGCGAAATGGAGTCCGCAGCGCTGTTCTCGGTGGCTATTGCCCGCGGAGTACGGGCGGGAGCAGTGTTTACGGCGCTGTGGAACGTCGAGCGCAGCAAAGCGAAGCTCCCGGATAAGGTGTGTGAGAGCAGCGAGAGGGCGATACGCTGTGCGGTGGACGCTATCAAGCTTCTTATCGAAAAAGACAGAAATTCCCGCTTCTGACAGGCTTTTCCCGGTATTTTCGCGTCGGCTCCGGACATAATATTATTGCGGGCATACCGCGAGAAAGTATGAACGGAGTGATCGTATATGAGTACGGAAAGAGCGAATAAGTGTATAGGATGTTCGGTAACAAACTGTGCGCACCATTGCTGCGACAGCGATTTTTGCAGTCTCGACAGGATCCAGGTCGGCACACATGAGACCGACCCGACAATGGATCAGTGCACGGATTGTCAGTCCTTCAAGATGAAATAAAACAGAAGCCGGTACGGAAGCGTACCGGCTTTATTGTTTCCTTGCTGTAACCATACGTTACCGGAAGTTTTGCAGAATGAAGCATATTCAACAATATATGAATGTTGTTTTGTTGGTATTGCACAGGAAAACTGAAAATTCTATTGACATAATCAAAAAAATAAGGTATAATAAAAATAATGAGTTTTTAGCCGCGAAACGAGTGTGATGCCGATGAAAAAGAATAGTTCCGTAAGATCTAACAAGCCGCAGATCATGTTCGGTGTCAGATGCGTTCTTCTTGCGCTCGCGATACTTGTTATTTCCGGTTCTATTATATATGGCTATGTGTTCGATAACGGCATTTCCACCGTGGATCTTCTGCTGCGCGGTTCTGCGGTTGTATGTTCCGCCGCTGTGCTTTATTTTGAGATAACCACATACCTTAAGCTCTACAACGAGGGTGTCCGTGAGATATACCGCGAGCAGAACATTGAGCTCGATAAGCTGGATAAGTTCAAGCAGCTTGTGAACAAGAACGAGTTCCTTTACAACTTCCAGCCTATCATAAACGCCCGTGACGGCGAAATATTCGCTTACGAGGTGCTGATGCGTACCTCGGACAGCATAGGCCTGAAGCCGCTTGAGGTGCTGAAATACGCCGAGATAAGCCACATGCTCGAAAACATCGAGAGAAGCACATTCTTCAACGCGCTTAAATACTATAAGGAAAACATAGACAAGTTCGGCGGAAGAAAGATCTTCATCAACAGTATCCCGAGCGTTATACTCCCGGATTCCGAGCTCGCAAAGCTCCAGGCGATGTATGCGGACGTTTCCGAGAACATCGTCGTTGAGATACTCGAAAACGACGACGACGACGATACCACCATCGCCGCATTCGACAACCTGCGCAATATCCTCAACTGCAAGATCGCGGTGGACGACTACGGAAGCGGCTACTCCAACGACATGAAGGTGCTCAATAACAACCCGAACTTCATCAAGATAGATATGTCGCTCATAACCTCGATAGATACCGACTCCAAGAAGCAGCTCCTTGTCTCCAACCTCATCAAGTTCGGAAAGAAGTACAACATCAAGATACTCGCGGAGGGCGTTGAAACCAAGGAAGAGCTCGCGAAGGTCATCGAGCTCGGCGTAGATCTCATTCAGGGCTTCTATACCGCTCGTCCCTCAAAGGAAGTTATCCCCGCTATCGACAACGAGATAAGCGAGTATATCGTTGCCGAGAATGTCCGCCTCTCCAAGTATAACAAGGAAAAGCGCATCTATGAGGCTTCCGAGGGCGAGATCATCAACGTGTTCAACCTTTCCCTCGAAAAGTATGCGGAAGTCTTCGTATGGCGCGGGACTGTCCGTTTTGTCGGCACCAAGAGCACCATTGTTGATATGGTGATAAAGACCGCCGACAGCTCAGACGTAATGCTTATATTCGAGAATGTCAATATCAAGGGTGCGGTGGAGACTACCGTACAAGTAGGCAATAACGCCAAGGCGACCATAGTTCTTGAAGGGCATAACACCTTCAACAAGGAGGGCATATATGTTCCGCCCATGTCGTCCGTGTTCATCACGGGTGAGGGCTCGCTCACGGTCAAGAACAACCGCAACGGCGGCGTCGGAATCGGTTCAAGCTTTGAGAAGCCCTACGGAAACATCACCGTTGACATGAACGGGGAGCTTACCGTCGATTCGTCCGGAGACAAGATCGTCTGTATCGGCGGCGGCGAGAAGGGTCCCGGTTCGCATATCAGATTCATACACGGCAGGATCAATGCTATGGGACGCGGTATCTACGCCGTGTGTATCGGAAGCGCGTCGGGAGATACCGATGTGGTGGTCGAGCGCGCTATAGTTCATACACAGTGTATCGCAAATGAGGCGGTGTCTCTCGGTACGATGTACGGCACGGTCAACATCGTCTCCGCGGGATATCTCGATCTTGCGACGGACGGCGAGCGTGTGACGGGTGTCGGCGTTCTCAACGGCGGAAGCGGAAGCATCGAGTTTGCCAACGGTGAGGTCAACTCCGTGGTACACGGTGATATAGGCACGGCGATAGGCTCGCTCGGCGGAAGGGTGGACGTGAACTGTGTCAGCGGACGTGTCCACGGTCATGCCGAAGGTACGAGAGTGTGCGGTATCGGTGCGCTTGACGCGGGCGGCACTGTCCACATCTCCGGCGGTACGGTGACCGTAGGTATCAAGTCCGCAGAGCCGATATGGATAGGAAGCGCGGAGAAATCGCCGATCATAACCGGCGGAAATGTCATTCTTGAAGATAACGGCACGATCACTGCGGTCAACAGCGCCGGCGAGGAGCTTGTGCTTTACCGCATGAACAAGCTTCCGACATACAACGAGAACATAACCACAGTCAACGGGAGCTATACATACCGTGCTCAGCGTGATGACCGTTCCGGTCAGCTATGTGTATATGTCCCCGAACGCGTCCGTGAGATGATAGCTCAGCGTATCGCGCTTGAATCGCACGCGAAAGAGGCTGAAAAGAGCATGAATGCCTGAATACAGAATTTATCCCCTGTCCGATAAGTTTCGGACAGGGGATAGTTTTGTTGGGGCAGAGCCCCAAACCCAGCTCCGGGGGCTGCTCGCCCCCCGTCCCCTCGGCAGGGCTCTGCCCTGCACCCGCAAGGGGGCTGCTCGCCCCCCGTCCCCTCGGCAGGGCTCTGCCCTGCACCCGCAAGGGGGCTGCTTGCCCCCCGTCCCCTCGGCAGGGCTCTGCCCTGCACCCGCAAG
>JAFZOA010000150.1 GCA_017550775.1 Ruminiclostridium sp.
AAGGTGAGTTTTTCCGAGACCCGGTTCGCTGTAGATATAAAGAGGGTTGAAGTCATACTTGTCCTGTGCTATCGACTTACACGCCGCGCAAGCAAGACGGTTGCTTTCACCGACGATAAATGTATCGAAAGTATATTTGTAATTGCTGTTTTCTTCTGTATCGTGAAGTCTCTTCTTCATATACGGGTCGTCGTCGAGTTCGGGTATAGGATCAGAAACTCTGACGATCTCTTCCGGAGAAATAGTATCGTCTTCTTTTATGACATACTTTATATCAATATCAAATCCGAGGATATCCTTGAATAATCTTTTGAATTCCTCGTCGTAGTAGTTTGTGACAACAGACTTGATATAATCGCTTGAAATAAAGAGATATATAGTCTTACCCTCAAGCTTTATCGGCTTTATCGGATCAATAAAGAGTTTTCTGGAAGTATCGCTTATTTCAAGTTTCTGCTTCATCAGCTCGAAAATATCGCTGAATGAATTAATTCCATTTTCTCTTGTATCTTCAAATGGACTCATTTTTATATTTCCTTCCGTTAATTAATAGAGATAACAATACATAATACTATTTTAACACAATAGTTTCTATTTTTCAATAGTAAAAACCATAAATTTTATTGTGCAGATTGTAACATTTTAAAAATGATTATATATTGAACTTACCAAAACATAAGGAAAGAAAAAAATATTCTCCTGAGTTATCAGGAGAATATCTGAAATCATAATTCATTTCTGTTTTCGATAGCGCGCTGCAATGTCACATCGTCGGCATATTCGAGAGATGCTCCGGCGGGAAGACCGTAAGCAAGTCTTGTTACCTTTATTCCGAGGGGCTTTATCATACGGCTGATGTATGAAGCGGTAGTTTCTCCCTCAACTGTCGGGTTTGTTGCCATTATTACCTCATCAACATCTCCGGAAAGCCGCTTCATAAGCTCGGCTATCCTTATATCGTTCGGACCTATGTTTTCCGTAGGCGACAGGAGACCGTGAAGAACGTGATATACTCCGTTGAAGCCGCCCGCGCGTTCGAGCGCGGAAACGTCCTTCGGCGCTTCGACCACACAAATCGTCTTTTTATCCCGGCGGTCATCTCCGCAGATAGAGCAGAGCTCGGTATCCGTGAAGTTCTGGCATATATTGCAGCAATGAACGCTTTTGCGCGCATTAAGTATCTGGGATGTGAAGACTTCTACATCTTCCAGCGGCTGGTTAAGCATGAAATAAGCGAGACGCTGTGCGGTCTTCATTCCTATGCCCGGGAGTTTTGCGAACTGCTCGGCAGCCGAAACGAGGGGTATGGGGTTATACTCCGCCATATCAGAAAAGACCCGGGAAGCTTACGCCGCCTGTTACCTTTTCCATTTCCTTTGCGCTTTCCTCGTCGATCTTATGGATTATAGCGTTTACGCCGGCAACGATAACGTCCTGTAAGCTCTCGATATCGTCCTTGTCAACGATGTCGGGGTTTATCTTTATCTCCTTGAGCTCTCTGCCGCCGGTCATGGTAAGCTCTACCATTCCGCCGCCTGCTGTTTCGGTAAATTCGGTCTGTTCAAGTCTTTCCTGGACTGCCTGTATATCCTCCTGCATTTTCTGAGCCTGCTTTACCATATTGTTCATATTGGCGGCTCCCTTATTTGCATATCCTTCGGGTAATCTTGCTCTCATTTTTTTCTTTTCCTTTCAGATTATTGTTCTTTTATTGTGATTCCCTTTGATCTCGCAAGATCAAGGAAATTACTTACTTTATCGGTTTTGGGTCTTATTTCTTCACTCTTTGTCTCACCGGCTTCGTAAGCGGAAATAGTGACATTTCTTCCGATAGCTTTTGAAGCGGCTTTCTGAATCTCACTTCTGTAGTCGCTTGTCGCGAGTCCGACTGCGATGCTTCCGCCCTCGATAAGTACCTCGTTTCCGCGGATATAGGCGTTTGTGCTCTGTACACCGAGTTTTACCGACATAGGCAGAGTAGAGATTATGTCCTGCCAGATAGTAAGAGGAACGGTTTCGGGCTCAGCGGGCGCGGGGGAAACTTCTTCTTCGGGTTCGTCGGGGATATCGTCGCTGTATGAAACTTTGAAATCTTCTATCGGCGGGATAACTTCAGTATCCGGTTTTTTTGATGCAGGAGCGTGGTCACTGCCGAATACCGCGCTTTTAAGGTCATCGGGCTGGCTTTGCTTTG
>JAFZOA010000003.1 GCA_017550775.1 Ruminiclostridium sp.
ACAATGGTGCTGACTGACGGCACTGTTTATCTGACAACAGTCCTCTTTATGATATTCTGCTGGCGGATATGGGTCTCGTCATTCGAGATTCCATTTATGATACGCTTCGGCTCACAGCGTGGTCTGAACATCAAGGGCGCAGTGTTCGGTATAATTATGATGCTCGGTTTCATTTGGTTTCTGTTCGGAGACATATCGTTCCTTATGGATAACGACGACCCGATAAGTGCCTAAATGGAAACGCTTCAGAACGGCGATGTCGTGTTCTGGCTGTCTCTGTTCCCGTATGCTTCGATAGTCGCTTACTACCTGTCGTGCAAGATATCAGTCAAGATATACAGAAAGGGGGCGGAGAGCTATGAACAGTAAAGCTGTACAGTCTCGCAACGGAGAGTCGCGCAAATCGACAGTCAAACGTCTGCTTATCTATCTCGTGATCGCATTCGTACCGTTCTACATCATTATCCCTGTGATGTGGTCGTATTTCGGAGAACCGATTTTCGTAAGCGAAAACGCGGCGACAGCGATCTACTGTTTCGGCGCGACAGGAATGCTGATCCCGTCGGCGGCTCATCTTATAACCCGCCTTGTCACAAAGGAAGGGTTCAGGAACTCCTACCTCGGGCTAAACACAAAAGGCAAAATGGGGTACTGGACAGCGTCGGTCATCGTCCCGCTCGCATATACATCATTAACGGCGGTGCTGATCTGGGCGATGTACCTTGACGGAATGAGCCTTTCAGAGACCTTCGGTAATATAGATCTGCAAAGCATAGGTATCCTGCTTATACAGATCTCATACTCGGTGATATGCTTTCTTCCGGCGTTCGGTGAGGAATGGGGCTGGAGAGGCTACATGATGCCGAAGCTTATGGAGCTCATGCCGAAGCCGCTTGCAGTCCTTGTCGGCGGTGTGCTCTGGGGATTGTGGCACGCGCCGCTCACGGTGGCGGGACACAACTTCGGTGTGGAATACCCCGGCTACCCGTTCGTCGGTATCGGTCTGATGTGCCTTATGTGTACGGCACTGAACGCGCTCCTGACGCTACTGACGGAAAAGACGAAGTCAATCTACCCGGCGGCATTTGTTCACGCTATCAACAATAATCTCAACATGGGAATATGGTTCGCGATTTTCGGAAGTGAGGAAGCTGTGGAAAAGATAAGTGATCTTAGTTCTTATGACATATTTATATTTCCGTTCATAGAGGTGATAACTGTTGTCGGTATTATAAGCTTTATACTTCTGATGAAGAAGGACAAATCCGCTGTCGAAGAGATCAGTACATTGGCATAACAAAACGACTGACCCATGCCTTCCGGCTGAGTCAGTCTTTTTGATTTCAGGCGCACATAGGATCGTTACACTTTCCTCTTCTGAATACGCGGCGCAGCTGCGCTCCGATACACTCCACCGCGTCACAGAAAAACACCGATTATGATCATCGCCACACCGAAGAGAAGCGCACATGCCGCTATCTCCCAGCTTCTTGCTATCTGCTTCTTTGTCTTGCTTTTTTCATTGTTGACTTTCATAAAGATCGCTCCCTTTCATTGATACCCGTCAATACCGGGTCCACAGCCGGACAGGTATGCCCGGTCACTACCGCTTAGGTCTATAAATCAGTCCCCGCGGCATTATTCAGAGTTTCCTTTATAAATTGCGCAATCATAAAAGCTTTAGTTATCCGACGCTACATGAACAGCAACGCCGCCCAGTCCCGCAGGAAGAACGGAAGCTCCGGGAACCTCCCGTTTATAAGCTCGTTCAGCTTCTCCCCCGTAACAAGGGAGACCTCCTGCAGATTCTGGAGTACTATCGTGTCCTCACCGTTCACAATGAACCCGACGGCTATCGGCGCTATCGCCACCCCGCCTACCGAGACATGGGAACCCAGCGCACAGCCGCCAATGGACACTATCCCAAGTGCGAGACCGCCGAGTGTCATAACTCCTATCGCGATGCCCGCCACACTTATTATCCCCGCCGCAACGCAGCCTACCGCAAACGCCGCGAGCGAAAGTATCCCAATACCTATAAGTCCGAGCGAGATTATCCCGACGGATATTATCCCCTTCGCGATGATCCCCACCGACGGCACGCCCGTGCTCATGTTCCCGACCGCGACCACTCCCCTTGCCCGGTAGTCGCCGAAGCCGTAGTTCACATGTATAAGCGGTACTCCGCGTATCGTTATGCGGCTTTTGTATTCGCAGTGGAACCGTGACTGACCGTCCTCATACGGTTCCCTGTCCGTGCTTTCCCCGGGTGTTGCCGGAGCTTCCGGCTCGGGTTGCTCCTCATACTTCCCTCCCGAGATCATATCGTCTATCTTAACACCGAAAAAATCGCTGATAGTTATCAGATTGAGCATATCCGGGTACGCCGACCCGTTCTCCCACTTCGAGATCGTCTGCCGCGAGACTCCGAGATTTTCCCCAAGCTCCTCCTGCGACAATCCCCGCTGCTTTCTCAGGCGCTGCAGCTCGCTGTTGAACTCCATAACGCATCCCGCCTTTCAGAGCAGCATGGTCACCCAGTCCACGACCGGCTGCCATATCTCCGGGAAGCGCTCATGTATCAGCGTGTCGAACTGCTCCTTCTGTCCGGACATCGCCTGACCTATATCTATAAAGGAGATAGCGACATCCGCCTTAGTGATGATACCCATTGCCACCGGCGCGGCCGCAAAGCCGCCGAAGGCAGCCTGACCGCCTATCGCCACTCCGCCGACCGACGCTATCCCGACCGCAAGCCCGCCGAGGGTGAATATCCCGAGCGCGACTCCGCCGATTGAGATAAATCCCACGGAAATCCCCGCGATGCTTATTACTCCCGCCGCGGCACAGGCAAGTGCAAATCCGCCGAGCGCGACCAATCCGAGCGCGAATACTCCCATTGATACGAGCCCGATCGCGAAAACTCCGACGCTGACATTTCCTATGGCAAGGAACCCTTTGGCGGTCTTTACCCCTACTCCGATACGCACGCATACCAGAGGGAGAGCTCCTATATGAGCATTAGATGTGTATTCAAGCTTCAGCTTCTTTATCCTTTCAGCAGCCGACAATCCAATAACCTCCATTCGGTTCACCGTTCAACGAAAGCATACCACAGAACGTTGAAAAATGCAATAAACCGGTGTTTCCATTTCTGTAAACAAGTGTTTACATCGCTTAAATCTACGGTCTGAGAGCCTTAAAAACAGACCAGAATTATTATAGCAGATTTGTCCGGCAAAGTCAACCGTCCGCGTCAGACAGGTAAGGAAGTAAGTGATTTCACATCTCCGAAGACACAAAAACACCGCCGTAATATAACGGCGGTGTAAACTTTACATATTCTTTACGCGTTGAACAGCTCCGAAACAGCATCCTCGTTGATCTTCGAGCCTATAACACAAAGTCTTCCTATCGTTCCGGCGCTTCCTGTTCTTATATCCGGCATACCCGGAACATAGTCGAAGTGGATCCAGCTTCCGTCCTGACCCGCAACTATACCTTTCGCACGGAGTACCATTCCGTACTTCTCCTCGTTGCCGAGAGCTTCAAGAGCGTTCCTGATCTCGTCAGCGGTGAACGGACGGGCTGTTTCCTTGCCCCAGCTCGTGAATACATCGTCGGCGTGGTGGTGATGATGATGTCCGTCGTGGTCATGGTGGTGGTGATGATGTTCGTGCTCGTCGTCGTCATCGTCGTCGTGGTCATGGTGGTGGTGATGATGCTCGTGCTCGTCGTCATCATCGTCGTGATCGTGGTGGTGGTGATGATGCTCGTGCTCGTCGTCATCATCGTCGTGGTCGTGG
>JAFZOA010000151.1 GCA_017550775.1 Ruminiclostridium sp.
ACAACATCATAATGCAAAAAAACCGGTCAGTTGACCTTACCGTGTATAAGTTTTATACACGGCGGGGGAAGCTGACCGTTTTCTTTTTGCGTAAACGGTGATATAATGCAGTTGTAAACAAAAACAAGGGGGCGAAAGATATGATGACAAGATCGGTCACACCTATGAAAGCAGCAAAAACAGGATACATCGTGATGTCCGTCCTGATGACGATGCTCGGTGTTGTGCTCATTGCTTTTCCCGATATTCTCGCTCCGTCGATGTGCACGATCATGGGAGTTTCGGCGGCAGTGTTCGGAGCTGTCAAGATCGTAAGCTACTTCTCGAAGGACCTGTTCAGGCTTGCGTTCCAGCACGACCTCGCGGAAGGCATACTTCTGATGATACTCGGCATAACGGGCGCGGCAAGACCCGAACTTCTGCTGAAATTCATCGGTATCGTCTTCGGGATATGCGTACTTACGGACGGACTTCTGAAAATACAGGTCGCGCTTGACGCGAAGGCGTTCGGAGTAAGCAAATGGTGGCTTATCCTTACGGCGGCGGTCCTCACGGGTACAGCGGGATTCTTCCTTATAATAGACCCCGTTGAAAGCGCAGCGGTCGCGGCGGTGGTGCTCGGTATCTCGCTTCTTGCCGAGGGAGCGCTGAACCTTATAACGGTGCTCACGGCGGTGAAGATAGTAAGGAACCAGATGCCCGACGATGTTATTACGGTAACATCAGTACACAGTCATTAACGGCAATGCCGGAATAATACAGACGGCGTGAAAACAGAAGAAACACTCAGACCGTCTGCATAAACAAATAAAGAAAGGAAGAAAGTTTATGAAATTTTCAAAAGCAGTCGTGAAATACCGTGTGCCGATACTTATAACGGCTCTCGTGCTTATGGTACCCGCACTTCTCGGTATGATCGGCACAAGGATCAACTACGATATGCTCGATTATCTGCCGTCGGATATGGAAACGGTCATCGGGCAGGAAGAACTTATGAATGAGTTCGGAAAAGGCGCGTTCTCCCTTATAGTGGTGGAGGATATGCCGAGCAGGGACGTCGCGGCTATGGCGGACAGGATAAAGGAAGTCGAGCACGTTGACACGGTGCTCTGCTATGACAGCCTTGTGGATCCGTCGATACCGAAGGAACTGCTTCCCGACAAGATCTACAACGCGTTCAACAGCGGAAACGATACGATGCTCGCGGTATTCTTCGACAGCTCGACCTCCGCGGACGTTACGATGGACGCAATAAGAGAAGTCCGCAAGGTAGCGGGCGAACAGGCTTTCGTTGCAGGTATGTCGGCTCTCGTAACCGACCTTAAGGACCTCTGCGAAAAGGAAGAGCCGATATACGTCGGCATAGCGGTAGCTCTCGCGTGCATCGCGATGCTGATATTCCTCGACAGCTGGCTGGTTCCGTTCGTATTCCTCGGAAGTATCGGTATGATGATACTCTTAAACCTCGGAACGAACTACTTCATGGGCGAGATAAGCTACATTACAAAGGCTCTTTCCGCCGTTCTCCAGCTCGCAGTAACAATGGACTACTCGATATTCCTCTGGCACAGCTACAATGAGAAGCTCCGCTCGATAGACGACCATAAGGAAGCTATGACAGAGGCGATACATGAAACGCTCACGAGCGTTCTCGGAAGCTCGGTAACTACGATCGCCGGATTTATAGCGCTCTGCTTCATGACCTTCACGCTCGGCGCGGACCTCGGTATTGTAATGGCGAAGGGCGTTCTCCTCGGAGTTATCGGCTGTGTAACAGTCCTTCCGTCGCTCATCCTTCTCCTCGATAAGCCTCTCCAGGCGACAAAGCACCGTTCGCTCATACCCGACATGAGCAGGCTCGCAAAGGGCGTCGCAAAGATATTCCCCGTATTCATCGCGGTGTTCGCGATACTCGTTTTCCCGGCTTACTACGGATATTCAAAGACAAACGACGAAGTTTACTACGATCTCGGCGAATGCCTGCCAAAGGATATCGATTATGTAATAGCGAACAGCAAGCTTCGTGAAAACTTCGATATGGCATCAACACACATGCTGCTTGTTGACTCGGACACGAGCGACAAGGACGTCCGTTCGATGATGAAGGAAATGGAACAGGTGGACGGCGTCAAGTACGTCGTCGGACTTGAAAGCCTCGTAGGTCCTATGGTGCCCGAGGAAGTCATTCCGGAAAGACTTAAGGAAACTCTCATAAGCAATAAATGGGAGCTTATCCTCGTCAACTCGGAATACAAGGCCGCAAGCGATGCGGTAAACGCACAGATAAACGATCTTAACTCGATACTTAAGAAGTATGACGAAGGCGGACTTCTGATAGGAGAAGCACCCTGCCTGAAAGATATGATAGACACAACCGGCCACGACTTCAAGGTCGTAAGCGCAGTCTCGATCCTCGCGATATTCGTTATAATCGCGATAGTTGAAAAGTCGATCTCGCTCCCGTTCATTCTTATCGCGGTAATAGAGCTCGCAACGTTCATCAACCTCGGCCTCCCGCACTTCATGGGACAGTCGCTCCCGTTCATAGCTCCTATCTGCATCAGCACGATCCAGCTCGGCGCGACGGTCGATTACGCGATACTCATGACGACAAGGTACAAATCAGAGCGTATCGCGGGCGCGGATAAGCGCGACGCGGTAACGACAGCTCTGAAGACTTCGATTCCGTCGATACTCGTAAGCGGTATGGGACTCTTCGCGGCGACATTCGGAGTCGCAGTTTACTCAGACATAGACATCATAAGCTCAATGTGTATGTTAATGGCACGCGGCGCGGTTATAAGTATGATCTGCGTAATATTCATACTTCCTGCGCTCCTGATGCTCTGTGACGCGGTCATCAGACACACAACGCTCGGTATGAACGGCGTTCACGACAGCACCCACAAGCACAGCGGAAAATTGCTTCACAGCCATTGAGAAAAGGTCCGTCATTATGCCGGACGCCCTCGCGGGCAGCGCAAAGCTGCATCAAAACTTTGATCAGGAACTTTTATGAAAGGACGATAATTATGAAACAGTCACTTATTAAAAAGATCTCTTATATCGCTTGCTGCACTATGCTTGCAGGAGCAGTCGGAGCTACCGCAGCTTACGCGGTGAATGAGAACGCTTCCGACACAGCGGAAACAACAGAAGCTTCCGCTGAACAGACCGCGGACAAAGCGGACGAAGACGAGCCGGTAAAGAACGAGATGGTCTATGTCCTTGCGAAAGCGGACGGTGCGGTTAACAAGATAATAGTAAGCGATCATCTCGAAAACGCCGGCTCTGAAGGCTCGCTCACCGAGACTTCGACACTTACAGGCGTTCAGAACGTAAAGGGCGATGAGACATATACCGAAAAAGACGGCAAGAGAACATGGAATGCCAACGGAAACGATATCTACTATCAGGGCACATCGACAGACGATCTTCCGATAGACATCAATGTAAAATACTATCTTAACGGCGAAGAGCGCACAGCCGAAAGCCTTCTCGGCCAGAGCGGAAAGATAACGATACGTTACGAATACAGGAACAATAAATATGAGAACGTAAATATAAACGGTGAGGAAACTAAGATATATGTTCCGTTCGCGG
>JAFZOA010000152.1 GCA_017550775.1 Ruminiclostridium sp.
GGCATTGAGCATCAGCGTTATTTCAGCCCCGTAAAACATTTTATCTGATATCGGGTAGATACCTGCCGAAAACTCGGTATTATTGTTTCCGGGAACGAAGTTGACAGCGTGTCCGACACCTTTTTCATCGAAGACGAACTCGATCTGACCGGATCCGGATTCATCGTCCCGGAACTCTGCCTGTACAGGCACCTGTACTCTCGGTATCAAGCTGTCACTTATCAGAGCCTGAACAAGATACCTGTTCCCTTCACTGTCAAGGAGTGTGTAGTATTCTCCGTCGAAAATACCTATCTCGAAAGCGCTGTTTTCTTCACTTAATGTTCTGAGATAATCCGAAGTGCTTTCCGCGCGGTAAGCGGCGCGCATAGCATCGTCCGCAGAAACACTGCCGGACATAAGCTTGTCGCAGTATGAGAAATTGCTGTTTTTCAGGAAATCGAGAACCGTCTCGCTGCCGGAGAAATAATTATAATCACTTTTTAGTTTAAGCCGCATATAAACGGAGTCGGTCTGTCCGCTAAGCGAACTGTCGGAAATTATCTTTATGCTGTCATACTCTCCCGATTTGCCCGCGGTCTCTGTTCGGTAAACGCTGAATCCGTCCGAAGACATCAGATCCCTGTACTGCTGCTTCACGATCTCCGCGAGAATAGTGTCAACGTCATATCCATTTTTCTTCAGTGTATCACAGACATCGCTTATGCCGGAATCATGTACGCCCAGATTGGAATTGTTGATCACCCACAAGCCGTTATCTTTCCAGTATTTCATGATATCATCGGGGGTCACGTCCGTATTGCCTTCGTTTTTCAGTGCAAATACAGCTCTGCCCGCCGAACCGAGAAGCGAATAGAGCATCGAAGCGTCTCTGTACTTAGTAAGAAACGTTTTTGTAGCTTCATTGATCTCCGCAAGTGAGAGCATACCTTCTATCTGCTCCGAATAAAATCCCGCCGACCACGAACTTACGAGGTCGAAATAAACGCTGAGTCCCGTTGTCGCGTAGAAGTTCTCGCCGCTGTCGTAAAGCTTACCCTTGCTGTCGCGGCGGTAGGTCTGCGCGGTAGATTTTTTCTTGCTGTCCGTAGCCCTGTGATAGAGCACATTTTCATCCGAGAGTATATTCAGTATATTGACGCACAAGTCGGTGTACTCGTTTCTTGCCGATGCTAAAGAAGCATCGTCCTCTTCTTCCGTAAATTCGGAATAATTGATGCCAAGCTCGGAAACAAAGTCGCCGAGGTCGCGGAGCTGGTATGTTCCCTCACCGAACTCCACAGCGCGGGTAGCCGACGCAAGCTCGTCATAGAAGCGGTATTTCCCGTTCTTGTCGGGCTCTGTAACAGACTTAATGAGAAGCTCGGAAAGCTCGGTCAGCTTCGGTACAAGGCGCTCCCGGAAATTCTTCGTGTTAAGCACAGTCAAAGTGCAGTCCACACCAAAAGACAGCCTGTTATCGACATAAAACGTTACCGTGTCGTCAACTATACGTCTGCCGAGCGTATAGCCGTCGGTAAGCGGGTCATTGCGCAGCAGCCCTATCATTCCGTCGAATATCAGTCCGCGCAGATTAAGATTTTCCGATGAAAACACGATATTGTCGGTATAGGGTGAGAAAGCGGCAGCTTCCTCCGCACTTCCCATAAGGCATGCAGAGAAAGTCAGCAGGTCGAGCTTGTCTATCTTGCTGTCGCGTAAAGCTGAGCATATCTCATGGTTCGACATACAGAACTGCTTGTCTTCACGCTGTCTTACATCATCGGTACACCAGCCCACTGTGGGACC
>JAFZOA010000153.1 GCA_017550775.1 Ruminiclostridium sp.
CGCTTTTGAAGCCGCGCCCGCGTTCTCCGAAACGAGGGTCTCCGCGTCAACGGGCTTGCTGTCGAGCTTTTTCAGAAGTTTTTCAAAGTCAGTGATGTAAGTCATAATTTTTATATAAGACGCGGTTTCTCATGCATTATCGAGTTCGTGTTTTTCCTTTGCCGTGCGAAGTGTCAGATAGACCGACGCTCCGAGCACAACGAAGATGCTGATGAACTGAGAAGTCGAGATCCCGAAGATGAAGCCGCGGTAGGTGTCGCCGCGGAAGTATTCGATGATGAAGCGGAATATCCCGTAAAGCACGAGATAAAGCGAGAACAGCCGGCCTTTGAGCTTCTCCTTTCTGAGCAGTATCGACAACACGGCGAAAAGAATGAATTCAAAGCCGGACTCGAAAAGCTGCACCGGAAGCCGTCTCACGCCGTTCGCTGACTCATTGAGCGAGTGGGTGAAGACAAAGCCGAAGTCGCTTTCGATACCATAGCAGCACCCGCCGAGAAAACAGCCGATGCGGCCGAACGCGTGGAACAGAGCCACCGACGGCGCAGCGACATCGGTTATAAGATCGGCGGGGTATTTCTTCGCCTTTATGGCTATACCTGCGGAGATCATTCCGCCGATAAGTCCGCCGTAGAACACCGAACCGCCGAAAACGCCGACAAACGCATTGATGAAGCCCATAAAGTCCCCGGCCTCGAACATAAAGTGCCAGTAATCCAGCCGGGTAAGCCCGTAGAGGAAGCAGCCACCGACAACGATCCCTATCGCAGAGAAAAGTATCGTCTCAAGAATAGGATAGCTTGAACCCGCGCGCTTTTTATAGCGAAGCATAGCTACAGATCCCGCCACGATAACGCCTATCGCGGCCATTATCATATAGCTTCCAACGAATTTCCCGAATATATTTATTCCCGGGAACATCATCCTCACCCCTTGTCAAAAAAATATGTTCCCCGCGCCATTGCGGCAGGGAACATACCGTTTATGTCCTTTGATCCGGTCAGATCAGTTGGTGAATGCAGAGAAATCTGCAGTCGAAAGAGCGTTCTGAAGCTCATTGGCAATAGCGTTGCTGTTTGCTGCGACACAGATCGTGCAGATACCGCAGATAGTGCCCGGAAGAGCGAATACAACGCCGACGATACCGCAGACAAGACCTGCGATAGCCATACCCCTTGTGTTCCCGTCAGCTTCGGGAGCCTTCATGCCGCCTGCTGCGAAAACGATAGCAACGATGGCAGGAACGAGAGAGATAATACAAACGTAGGGAATGAACGAGAATACGATACTTACGATACCGCAGACCATACCTACAATAGACTTTGTTTTGAAATCCATAATAAATATCCTCCTAAATATTTGCGTCCGTTCCGGACTTTTAGAAATTATATCACAACCACAGAGCAAAGTCAACCGAATGTGAAAAATATGTGAAATAAATGCAAACAGCGCTGCGTCGCAATGCCCTTCTTGTGCATTTTGACGTAGCGCGTCAAAGCAGCGCCGCTTTTATCCGGTACAGTGCAGACAGCGTATTATTCGAAGCTGTCTTCTTCATCGCGGGAATTGAAGAGCTCTACGAGCTTTTCCATCTCCTCTTCCGTAAGCGAAGTACCCTTGCCCATTCTGCTGTGGTCGGGCGCCCAGTCAC
>JAFZOA010000154.1 GCA_017550775.1 Ruminiclostridium sp.
AGCGGATATCTGTTCTGCTGATATTTCTGTATCTCGTAAGCGTCCAGATTTCTGAGAACGGTCTCGTCACTCATATTATACCTCGAATGTTTTAATAAATGTCGTCTTGCTAAGGTCGAGAGCGCCCGCAGCGGCTATGAGACCGGCGCCGAATCCGCAGGCTACGACCTTCTTGAATGACGGTGTAACGCCGGGATACATTGTACACATCATAAGCGGTATGGAATCAAAGCCGCAGTTTCCCGTTCTGTCAAGACAAAGCGGAACTTTGCCGGCGGGAAGCTTAAGGGTCCTCGTCATTTTATCTATGATAAGCTTATTTGCCTGATGAAAGGCGAAGAGATCGACCTCGTCCTTTTCCCAGCCCGCATCTTCAAGTATGCCCGTAACGAGACCGGGAACACGTCTTATCGCGAACAGCATTATGTCCATTCCGTTCATGTACAGGTCTTCTTTTGTCCTGCCGTTGCCGTCCTCGTCGTAATCAAGCACATCGGTGACTCCCGCTTTATGCGGCATTCGACAGCCGCCGGCGGGGATATAAAGGCTGTTCTTGCCGGAGCCGTCAACATAGAACCTGAAAATGCCCGAAACGGGTTCATCCGTTCTCTCGATAAGTGTTGCGCAGGCAGCGTCGCCGTTCACCATACGGAGCGAGCGGTCGTTAGGGTTTATATACCGTGATACGGTATCGCCCGCGAGAAACAGTACCTTGTCGCAGTAACCGCTTGTTACCAGAAGCGATGCCTGAAACAGGCCGTAAACATATCCCGCACAGCCGTATCTGAGATCCATGTTCACGGTATCGTTTCTCATGCCGAGACGTTCCTGAAGGACTGCGGCGGTATTGGGTATGATATAATCGGGACTTTCCGTAAGGAACAGAAGCCCGTCTATCCCGCGGATATCCGTACCGGTCTCTCCGATAAGTCTCAATGCCGCTTCATACGCATAATCGGCACTCGTAAGCTCCTTGTCGGCAATTGTGACCTCTCTGATCCCGGTAGCGGCGCTGATGCGCTCGATCTCCTTCTCGCCGAAAACATCGGCAAATTCCATGAGCGGCATCCTGTGCTTCGGTGTGACCGCGCTTACGGCAGAGATCCTTACCCCCGTAAAAACCTTGTTTTTCATTACCGGTTCTTACTTTTCCATCAGAGCAAGAATATCTCCCACGGTCCTGAACGCTCTTACGTCATCCGCGGTGATCTTCTTGTCAAATTCATCTTCCATCATAACAACGATAGAGAGCTTTGTCATCGAATCGTACTCGTCAACTTCATCAAGAGACATATCCGGGCTTAAAGAGCCTTCCTCGGCATCAAGCACGTCTTCGAGCATTGCAAGTTTTTCCTTTTCAGTCATTGTGATCTCCTCCTGTAATAATTTATTGCTGTTTCAGTCTATATGCATCCCGTCGTCAAAATACTCGTCGGTATGTATCAGCGGGAGTATGTCCTTTTTGTCGAGATAACAGTCAACGGCGCTCCACGAAAGCCCGACGCCGTAACCGCACATCATGCAGCGGATAACGCTCCGCTCCGATTCACCGCCGAAATTGTGGACAAGCGTATTCGGTATTGAGCCCGATGATGTGTTTCCGAAGGTATCTATTGATCTGATGTTCTGCTCTTTGGTGAACCCGGTAAGCTTTGCTATCCTGTCAATTATCATAATGTTTGCCTGGTGAAGGACAAGACAGTCGTAGTCTTCCGGCGCTGTTCCCGCTTCACGCATAAGATCATTTATCATAGCGGGAGCTTCCTCCGTCGAGAAATTGAACACGCTGATACCGTCCATCAGGGTCTCGCCATCCGACCTTTTGGGATTTCGATACCACTCGTACGGTGTCACTATTTTCTTAAAGCCGTCTCCGTCAGACGCGGAAAGCATCAGCATTTCTTTAGCTGAGCTGTTTTTTCTGAGCAGAGTTGCCGTACCGCTGTCGCCGAAGAGCATTTTATCTGAGTTGGACACAAATACGGATCTGTCGGGATTTCTTTCTCTTGCCGAAGTATCGCCGCAAAGAAGCAGCCCGTACTCCGCATCCGACTGCAAAAGAATGCTTGACACGATATTCAGCCCGCAGGTAAAACCCGAACAGCCGAGGTTTACATCAAACACGATACATGATTTTCCGATCCCAAGTCTGTGCTGTATAACGAAGGCCGATGCCGGCGAACGGTAATCTTCGGTCTGGGTCACGAATACCAAAACGCCTATTTTGTTCCTGTCGATGTTTTTTTCGGCGAGAAGCTTATCCGCGGCCGCAAAACAAAGGTCTGAAGCCGTCTGCCTGTTCCCGCAGAGATAGCGCCCGTTCACGCCTGTGCTTTTACGGAACTTCTTAGCCGTCTTTATTTCTTCATCGCTCAGACTGCCGAACTGTTCTTCGAGAGAACACCATTTTTCCGGAACGGCAGAAGCGATGCCGGTTATCTCCACGCCGGTTATAGTTGTTTTCATCTAAGTTTCCTCCGTAATTAACTTGACAGCGCTCCGCCGTCTACCGGGAGCGAGACTCCGGTTATCATTCTTGCGTTTGGTGAGATAAGAAACGCAACGGCGTTTGCAATATCTTCAACGGAGCACATACCGCCGTACTGTCTCTGCATAGTATGAATATATGCGTCGCTTTCTATTCCCTGCATATCTATGAAACCCTGTGTCATATCCGTCATGGTCATTCCGGGCTGAACGGTATTCAGCGCTATGCCTTTCTGCCACAGCTCCTTGGCGAGACATCTGACCGAAGCGTCCATTGCCGCCTTTGAAGCGGAATATGAGGTATGTGCTTTCTCGCCTATGCAGGATGCCGTTGAGGATATGCCAACTATGCGCATATCCTTGTTAAAGCTGCCCCTCATTGTGACCTGCCGGACGAACTCGATAAAACCGAAATAATTGACATCGAACGTACGCATAAGCTTGCTGTGCGAAAGGTTTTTTATCGGCATATCCTCGACTATGCCCGCGGCATACACAAGTCCGTCAAGCTTGCCTTGCTCGGACACGATACGCTTTACTACGGACGCGATCTCTTCGTTCGCGGCAGCATCCGCACTGTACCATACCGCTTTTTCGGCTCCTATGCTCTCACATATCTCTTTCAGCTTTTCTTCGCGTCTTGCGGCAAGGATCACCTTAGCGCCGCATGAAGCAAGCAGCTTTGCCGTCCCGGCACCGATACCCGAGGAAGCTCCGACTATAAGTATATTTTTTCCGTTAAGATCATACATTTTGCATTCTCCGATCAATGCATCATAAATCGTTATGTTTTATAAAATTACTTGTAAGACTTTTTATAGAATTTCCGAGCATAAGATCTATTCTTAACATCTGGAAATTATTTGAGGAAACGTGAGACACGACCTTTTTTTTGCCAAAATCGTATGCATATATCAGACCGCCGTAGGCGCTGACAGCGCCAAGTCCGCTATCGAGATTTTCAATAAATAATCCGCCAAGGATCATGTCAATATATTTTCCTTTGTCTACGGCAATATCAAAACCGATACTCTTGCCGCAGTAGTCACATATCACGATCTTTGCTTTGCCCGAGGCAAGAACGTCCTTCGTCCAGTACATATATCTCCTGCCTGCCGCTTCACGCGTGAAATAAGGGTCAAGCGCTATCCTGTCCGTAGAGAAAAGCTTGCCCGATGACATTTCGCCGAGTAATCTTTCTGTCTCAGCTTCATCTGCTATATGATAGCTCACATCGTCCGCGAACGGCCTGCAAATATCCGGTAAGGGCTTTTTGTCGCCGATACGGTACGACACGCAGAAAAGGGTTTCAATATACCTGAATCCCGACGACTGGAGAGCCAGCGACACGTCGGTGTTTGTGGGAGGCACCTTGGCGACTATGTATTGCTCGGTGCGTGTATTTATGACCGGCATGACGCTTTCCGCCGTGTCATTCTTCTCTATTTCCAGCTCGGCACAGGTCACACCGAGGTTGCGTTTCTCCCAGATCGCTTCGATTATCTTCATTCTGAATATTTCCTTCTTGCGGGATGCTGTTGTTTTCTTCGCTTCGCTTACAGTTCTTCCTGTCGTTCTTTACCGATCGGACAACATATTGAGGGGCGCTGTTGATACAGATGTATATACGTCCGATATATTCGCCCATAAGACCGAGGATAAGGAACACTACGCCGAACATAAAGAGAATGACGGCCATCATCGAACTGTAGCCCACGGGTATATCCGGGTTAAATATCCGGCGTATGACGATCACGATGCCGTAAATAAAGCCGGCAAGCGCACTTATCACTCCAAGCCACGATGAAAGTCTCAGCGGCTTTTCGGAGAAAGAGGTCACGCCGTTTACCCACAGAGCTATCAGCTTGAACAGACTGTATCCCGACTTTCCGGATTCTCTCGCCCGGTGTTCGATCTCGACATTGGCAATATTGCGCGTAACCCGAAGCTCAAGGCCCTGAACGCTCGGATAAGGGTTCTTATACTTTATAGTTTCATCAACGACGAATCTGCGTACAGCGTAATAGCTGTTAAGATCAACGCTTTTCGGCTTTCCGACAAACATCTCCCCCGCCAGAGCCGCAACACGGGATCCGAACAGTCTGAACGGAGACTCCATTTTTTTGCGGTATTTTGCCGAAACGATGTCATATCCCTCGTCAAGCTTATCGATAAGCTTGAACATCTCCTCCGGCGGTGTCTGACCGTCATCGTCAAGACAAACTATGATATCGCCCGAAACGTAGTTGAACCCCGCCATTATAGCGGAATGTTGTCCGAAATTGCGGGCAAGGTGGATCACGGTTATCTTTTGGTTCTGCTCGGCGAGTCTGTCAAGCACTTCGCCGGTATTATCGGGCGAATAGTCATTGACGCATATTATCTCATAGTCATATCTTCCGTCATTGGTAACGACCTCGATGATCTTATCAACAACAGTCTCAATACTGTTCTGTGACCGATAGCACGGTATTACAAATGATATGAGCTGCATCGGGGTCCTCCTGTGATAAAAGCGATATATCCGCAGGCAAGGCATCACGGCTCGGAAAATCAGCCGCCCAAAGGGGATACGATAGTCTGTCTGCATATACAAATATATATTATTGTATCATTTTTTAGTCAAATTGTCAAGAAGTGAGGCGTTTTTTTCCGTAGTTATCCTGTAACACTGCGACCGTTTTGAGAAAACACGCAAAATGCATTGATTTATTGCGCAAAATCTGCTATAATATAACATTATACCTTGTTATTTGTGCCGGAGGGATCAATAGATATGGGGAAAAAGCTGTTGTTTCAGATAGGCATGATGTTGGCGGGATTTCTGATCACTATACTGGTATTATTGGGTATTGTTATTTCCGTGGCGAGCATCTCTCTTTTTCTGAACGCCAAGAACGAAATGATAGACCGTGACCTGCTTCGTATAAAAGAGAGCGTCATGATAACAGACGCTCTGCCGGGTATGCTGGATTACTGGAAAAACAATTCCGAAAGCATGCTGAACGATTACACGGAAGATGAAATGAACGCGGTCAATGCATTCTATGACGAACACTCCTATAATTTCAGCGACAGCGACTTCGCCGGAACATCCGATACAACAAAAAGCGGTCTTGCGAAAGACGCGTACAACGCCTTGTCCAACAGGATCAACAACGAAGCAAGTCAGCTTGATTACCAAAACATCTACCTGATGGATATGCGGGAAGACAGCATGGGGTTTGTTTACTGCATCGGTGAAAGCGGCTTTGAGACAGACGGCAGGGCTCTCGGACAGAGAAAGGAAATCGATGTGAGCCACCACACTGCTATCACCAAGATGCTCTCCGGGATATACGACACCACCGAATATGAAAAATTTGAAGCTCCCGACGGCAACAGCCTTTACATAGGATATGCTCCGATAGACGTTGACGGTGTGATAAAATGCGCTGTCTGCGTCGAATACGACTGGAGCCCTTTCCGAAGATCGCTCGTGGAAAATCTCATAGCGCTTGCAATAATCATATTGATTCTGTCGGCTATATGTGTTACCGTACTTCTGAACAGTCTGCGCAGAAGAGCAATAACACCGATCACCAGAATGCAGAAAAGTGTTATGGAATACATTGAGACCAAAAACAGCGCTGATGTGATCGAGGATATGAGCAAAATAAAAGCCAACAATGAGATCGGGCTTTTTGCGGGGAATATCTCGGATCTTGTCACAGAGATGGACTCTTATATAAACGAAATAAAACAGTCTCACGAAGCCCTCGAAAAGCTGAACTCGGAAACCATGGAAGCTCTCGCAAAGGCGATAGACGCAAAGGACGAATACACAAACGGCCATTCCGAGCGCGTCGCTATCTACTCAAGAATGATCGCGAAGAAAATGGGGCTTTCCGCGGAAGAACAAAAAAAGATCTACTATATGGGACTGCTGCATGACATCGGAAAGATCGGTATTCCGGGAAGCATAATCAACAAAGCTTCAAAGCTTACCGAAGAGGAATTTGAGCTGATACGATCGCACCCGATATTCGGATATAACATCCTTGAGACGATACAAAGCGAACCCGATCTTGCTTACGGAGCCCGCTGGCATCACGAATTCTATGACGGCAGCGGATATCCCGACGGGAAGAAGGGCGATGAGATCCCGCTTCTCGTCAGGATAATAGCCGTTGCGGACAGCTATGACGCCATGACCTCCAGCCGCAGCTATCGGAAATATCTGCCGCAGGAAGTTGCAAGAGGCGAGATAGAAAAGGGCATCGGCACACAGTTTGACCCGGATGCCGCAAAATGTATGATCGAGATAATCGACTCAGACAAGCATTACGCGTTTCGTCAGTAAGCATAATTACAGCGACCCGACCGTTTCTTTCGCAACGGACGGGTCTTATTTTCTTTCAAGCGTTATTTTATTGTGACCGCGAGCATTGTGAGATCGTCAAACTGCGGCGCATCTCCGACAAACTCATTGACCGCGCTGCGGATATTTCCGAGGAGCTTTTCGGGGCTCGCGAACGGTTCTTTGTTAAGCGCTTCGAGCATTCTTTCCGTACCGAAAAGCGTCAGTTCCCCGTTTGTGGCTTCGGGAACGCCGTCGGTATATACAAACAGCGCCGCTCTCTGCCCAATTTCTTTTTTTCATATTTTTTCTCCTTGTTCTGTTTCATTTTCGGATATCCGGAGCAGTACCAATACTGTTCCGTATCCTGTAATCACAGTGTACCACACCATGTCCACCAAAATGTCCACCAAAAACAGGGGGATTTGTAATTCTTTTTTTGAGATATTCTACATTCTGAGCAATAACGCCGTTTTCCGAGCTGTCTGATTTATGAGAAATGCACAATCAAAATACAAAAAATACAGTCCCGATCAGTCGCCCGATCGGGACTTCGGTGTATCACGCCGGTATCCGGATAACTATATCGGAGCCTTCTCCGATAACGCTGCTGACGGAAAACGTTCCGCCGCATATCTTCTCTACACGTTCACGGACATTTCTGAGCCCGATGTGTGTTTTGTCGGCATTAAGCGCCGCGTCAACATCGAATCCCTTGCCGTCGCCCTTTATTATTATCTCGTGCCAGCCGTCGATAAGCCGCATGGTGACGGATACGAAGCCTTCCTCGCGTATACGGACGCCGTGGCTTATCGCGTTTTCGACCATGGGCTGAACGGTGAGCGCAGGGATCTCAAAATCCTTGTCCTGGATATCATAATCCAGCCGTATGTTCGGGAAGCGTATCTGTTCGATATCCGCATAAACCTTGGTATATTCAAGCTCCTTGGTGAAGGATATGAGCATAGTTCGGCTTTAAGATCGCTCTCGTACTCGGACACAAACCGTAAATGCAGCCAGATATAGTAGAACAGGCAGCTGCTTACGGTAACGACCGTGAGAATATCTACAGTTTTTAGTTTACAGTTTACAAGTTACAGTTTACAGTTATAGTGGCATCTTCGCCGCTTATCTGAATTCCGGCAATTCAGAGCTTGCGAATAATTACAGAAATCATCTTCTGGCGCAAAGACTTTCGTGCTTCGTCGCGATTCAGATATCATCGCCGCAGGCGATACCACAATTATCAATTTATTCTGATGTTTGTTACAGCGACCTGGTCTCCGGTCACGGATGCGTAGACGGTATCGGTAATATCGGTCAGAACAGCGGTGTGCTTCATGGAAATGCCCGCGTTTTCGGTGATGATCGTGATACGGCTGCCCTCGACCCTGAAAGTGACGGTAGCGTCATAACCGTCCTTGTTGTACTGCTTCCACGCTTCCCAGCCCTTGAAGTCTTCGTTCTTTACCGAATCCGGCTCGATAGAACAGCTCTGGTCATATACCCAGAATTCACCGTCAAATCTTACGAAAACGAGGTCGCGGTAGTTCTTCCCCCCGACCGTACCGTCAGCGGAACAGAAGAGGTCGATATACGGACAGTGCCATACGAGCCTTGCCGTCGGAAGACTCATGGTATGCAGAGAGATCGTAAGTCCGTCCTTTATCTTTATTCCCGCGGAATGTGCGGTGCGGTAGCCGTCCGCCTGTATGTTGGGTATATCGCCGGCGGGGACATTGATGTAGCTTATCTCCTCGGCAATTCTCGGAATGTAATCGGCAGGAGACTCGTCCTTTGCCTTGGATAATACAATGTCTGTGAAGAGGCAGTGCTCTCCGGTCAGACCTATATACAGAAATCTCGTGCTGTCCGGAAGGGCGATTATAAACTCGGCAGTCTTTCTCTTTCCGGACACGCGGATAAGCGCGTGATCCTTTATTCTTACCGCGTCGATCCTGTAATCGCCGTTTCTCATCTCCGCGATACCCTCATCCTTGATCTTTGATGATATTTTTCTTACACCCTCGGCGGTAATATTCATATCGTACCGTATCTCGCAGTACTCGAAATAATTGAGATCCTTTATCTCTTTTTCGTCCGTATGGACCTTTCCGTCGAGAGAGTCAAACAGTACTATTGCCGGGACGGGATGACCGCCTGTGGCTTCTTCATCGGACATTACAGACAGGGTTATGCTCGTCATGAACCGATCTATAAATATCCCTTCCGAGACCTTGCTCCTGTATTCTCCGATGACAAGCTCGTTACTGTCGCCGAGGTCGTGGGCTTCCGAGCGTTCGCTCATTTTATACTCAAGGTCTTCGTCGATAAGGTGGAGCATTAGGCGCGCGTATTCGGGGTCAAACTGCGTTCCGGAGCCCTTTACTATCTCCTCACGTACTCTCTGCTGCGGGATAGGGTCACGGTAGCTTCTCTTTGAGGTCATAGCGTCGTAGGAGTCCGCAACTGCTATTATTCGCGCTATCTCCGGTATTTTATCACCTTTCAGTCCTTCGGGGTAGCCTCTTCCGTCGTAGCGCTCATGGTGATAGTGCGCACCCACGCTTATGTACGGAAACTCGGTTATGCTTTCAAGTATCTGAACGCCCTTTGTCGGATGCAGCTTTATCTGAGTGTATTCTTCGTCCGTAAGCCTTCCGTCCTTGTTTATGATGCTTCCCGGAATGCCTATCTTTCCTACGTCATGCAGCAGCGCGGCGTAATATACATCTTCACATTCCTTCTCGCTCTTACCGCTCATTTCCGCAAGCTTTCTAGAGTAATCCGCAACTCTCGACGAATGACCGTGAGTGTATTTGTCCTTCGCATCTATCGCGTTTACGAGAGCTGTCGCGGTCTGGTGAAACAGCCTTCTCTGCATTTTCTCTTTCTTCCGGAATGCAACGGTCTTTCTGTGGAGAATGAACAGAATGAGCAGCCCGATCAGTAATACCGCAAGAACGCCGCATATAAGGTAGAACCACCACTGTTCGTAATAAGCGCGCTCCTTCACGATGCTGACTGCGATCTCCTTGTTCCCGCGCCCCATTGCGTCCTTGATGCTCAGCACAAAACGATAGCTCCCGCCGTGAAGGTTGGTGTAATCCACCGGCGCAAGATCGCTGCGGCTCATTGTCACGCTCTGTCGGTCGAAGCCTTCGAGAAGATAGCTTACCTGCGGATCGGTCATGGCGTAGCTGAACACAAAGCTCGGGATCGTGATCTTCTGCGTGTCGCAGGTCACAGTGAACACACCCGCATCGTCCGGATATATCCTCTTTCCGTCGGCCTCGATGTAGGGAACTGCGGCTTTGAGCCCGCTTATCTCCTCGAAGGACTTCTCGATATTTACCTTCGCGATGCCCGTGGTTCCCGCGATGTAAAGGTCGCCGTTTTCGGTAAGCTCGCTGTATGAGTTCGCTGTCGTTATGCAGGGAAGTCCGTTGGCAATGCTGTAGAATACGGGTTCGATATCACCGTTCGCGAGGAGCTTTTCGGTAGGTATAACATAAATACCGTTGCTGCTGAGTATCCACATATCCTCCTTCGAGTTTTCGTACATATCGAAGTTGTTCGGATAGGGGAAATTCTTTATCTTCGTGATCTTATAGTCCGGTGTCATATACGCGATAGCGCTGCTGGTGACTATCCAGATCACATTGTTTTTTTCATCACGTCTAAGGCGCATGACGATATCCGACGGAAGCCCCTGCTCAACATCTATGTTCCTGACCCCGGACCCGTCGATAACGTAAATGCCGCGCCCGTTGCTTCCGAGTATTATCTCTCCGTTAAGACCCTCCGCGACCGTAAGGCTCTCGGTATTGACTATGCCGTCGTCACGGCCGTATGATACGGTCACCTTGTCACCCTCGATGACGTTTACTCCGCCGGTGAGAGCAACGAGTATCCTACCGTCCTTACCCTCGCTTACGGCACGCAGGTCTCCGGACAGCAGACCGTCGTCCGCGGTGAAGGCGGTAAGCGAGCCGTGGTCGTATCGCAGCAGACCGTTCGCGCGCCATGTCGAGAACCATAGCCGTCCGAGACTGTCCTTGATTATCGAGCGTATGCGGCTCCCGGTCAGGTATTCGATAAGGTCGGCCGTTCCGAGATCGGCTCCGGATGCCGTTACCGCCTTTGTAAGCGGAAGGCTTGTAACAATGCCGTTATCGTCCAGAACGATAAGCCCCGTATCCGTCGCAACAAACAGCTTTCCCTCGCTGTAGCAGGTAGAGTTCACCACCGCTTCGGTGAGCTCATAGCGTGCGAAAAGATCGGCGAACTGATTGGGCACGACCTTCATAACGCCCTGTCGGGTGGAGGTGAACCACAGATTGCCCAGATAGTCCGTCATAACGTGACCGACATTGTTATCCATGGGAAGGCTTTCGGCAAGGTGAAATTTACCGTTCTCCAGCGAGCCGATACCGTTGGTCGCGCATATCCAGAGCTTGCCGTCTATGTACTCCATGCCCTTTATGTATTTCAGCGGCTCGATATCGAACTGCTCAATTACCTTGAGATCGTCGCCGACCTGCGCGTAGTACAGCCCGAAATCGCCGCTTTCCATATATATCTTGCCCGCGTTATTGGGGTCGGGAAGAATGGTCCCCACGCGCCCGAGGGGATTTTCTTCAACACTTACAAAGTTTATGAGTACCCCGCCGCGTATAAGCGCGATATCGCCGGCGTCGGTAGTTCCGTAGATCGTACCGTCACAGCCGGTGCGTATGTCACGCATATTTGCCTCGGCGAGAACATCCGCGTCAAGCGATTTAAGGTTATAATCCGTGTCTATCACCGTGATGCCGCCGGAGGTCGCAATGTAGATATTGCCGCTGCGGTCTTCGGTTATCGCGCGGGTGTGGGCGGAGCGCATACCGTCAAGCTTGCCCCATGTGCGAAGCTCGCCGCGTTCCATTACCGCCACTCCGTTGTCGTTGGTGCCTATCCAGAGCCTGTCCTTGCTGTCCACAAACAGGCACTTGATGCTCGTAAGACCGCCGGAAGGATCCATACGCTCAAAGGTGCTGCCGTCATAGCGGATCAGACCGGCATAGCTTCCTATCCAGAGAAAGCCGTCGGAGGTCTCCGCGATAGCATTCGCCTCGGAGGTCGGAAGCCCGTTCGTATTGTCGTACAGGACAGCCGAAAAGCCTTCGCTGACTCCGGTGGGATCCACGCTGACTGCACGGTTCGGTACACCGGACGCGTTCGTCGGATAATCCTCGGCTGACGCGACTGTGGAAAGCATATTAAAAACGATCGCGAGCGCTGCAAAAAAAGTTGAAAAACGCCTGATATATGCCAACTTGTTCATGTATTTTCCTTTCGAGGGCAATGTTATTAGTCTATGATTATATCCACGCATATTATAGCATATTATATCACGGCTTGTCCACCAGTTTGTCCACCAAAAACAAATGTTATATACATATTTTCAAAATATTCTACAATTGACACAACATCAAAATCAGTTTGCTTTTTTGAACTGTGAAAATTGTACAATCAAACAAAGCCCGGCAGTATTGCTGTTCAATGAGCTGTATCTTTAGCTTACTTACGTTGCTCGTGACATTGCTCTCGTTTGTATTGTAAACACCCGCAGACCCGAAGTCCTCAATTTCCGGACAGAAAACAAAAAACCGGATCTTAACGGTCCGGATATGTCTGTTTCGGCTCTTACATTCATCACGGTGAATGCAGAAAATCAAGTCGTCATAATATGAATTGTATGACAAGCCCCGCGAATGCGCAAACGACAAGCGCGAGAGCTTCTCCGATGAAGAAGCCCTTGATGTGAAACCAATAGTTGTGGTATTCGTCGGTCATATCTTCCGTTCCCTTGAACACAAAATACGGGTCGTGGCAGAACCATATAATATCGAGAACGACAGCATCAAACAGATTTACGACAGTCCACAAAAGGAAGCCAAAGCCGAAGCCCTCCGGAAATGTCGTGTACCCGTTCACGAACCGCAATACCAGACTTATCACCGCAACGATAAGTACGCACGCAAAGAGTTTGGCGGCAATTTTGTTTTTCTCCGTCGGTATTTTATCCCGATATTCGGGAAGCGACTTCACTCTCTCCTGTATCTTCGGAGGGTAGTTATACAGCGTCTTTATCGGGTCGCGGGACATGATGAATACCATTAACGAAAACAGTCCGCAAAGAACTGCGCTTTCAATCACAAGTATCATTACCGGATTATCTTATCCTTCCACTCGTCCTCTTTGAATCCCGTCAGCACAAAGCCGTCGCCCACCACAAGCGGACGCTTCACAAGCATACCGTCGGTCGCAAGCAGAGCGAACTGCTCGTCCTCGCTCATGTCCGGAAGTTTCTTCGCGAGCCCCATTTCGCGGTAAGGAATGCCGCTTGTGTTGAAGAAACGTTTCAGCGGCAGACCGCTCATTTCGTAGTATTTCCTGAGCGTCTTCTCATCCGGGTGATCGGTTTTGATGTCAGCAAGCTCGTATCCGACCCCGTTGTCGTCAAGCCATTTCAGAGCCTTTTTGCAGGTCGTGCATCTGTTGTAGCAATATATTTTCAGCATGGTTTTCCTCCGTTGTCGCTATTCTGAGGATCTCTGATCCCAGTATGAATTGCATATCTCCCAGGCCGCGCTTGTATTATCGTGGTCGATGAGATAGTTGACCATGATCTGTTCCGATTC
>JAFZOA010000155.1 GCA_017550775.1 Ruminiclostridium sp.
CAGCCCGAAACCACGAGAACAGAGTTGCTGATAGCAAGACCCGCGAACGCCGCCGCAAGACCCGAGAACGCGTTGAGCAGCGAGATTATTACGGGCATATCGCCGCCGCCGATCGCGATGACCATTGTGAAGCCGAGGATAAGGAATGCCGCCGTAACAACGATTATTCCGATCATGCCCACCGTCGCGTCAAGCAGACCCGCGATATTGAGCGCGTACAGACATACTCCCGCAAGTCCGATGAAGGCGAGTATGCCGTTGATCGCGTTCTTGCCGGGAATGTTGATGTTCTTCTTGAACATCTTGCCGGAAAGCTTGCCCCATGCGACTACCGAGCCCGTAAACGCAATAGCGCCTATCGCTACGGTAAGTCCGAGAGCTATCGACGAGAACACGTTCACAGAGTCGTCGGTGAGGTACTGTGTGAGTGCTACGAGCAGCGACGACAGACCGCCGAAGCCGTTGAACAGAGCGACGAGCTGCGGCATTCCGGTCATCTCGACCTTCTTTGCCCATACCGCGCCGATGATACCGCCGAGCAGTACCGCGACTATCGCCCAGATGTACGCGTTTTTGAGCGGAGTGTTAAGGAGCGTGTCGGTGACCTTCTTTTCGAGCAGTACCGTGACTACCGCGATAAGCATACCCACCGAGGACATAAGATTTCCTTTGCGGGCGGTGTCCGCCTTTCCGAGAAGCTTAATGCCTCTGATGAAAAGCACCGCGGAGACCATATAAAGTATAGTTGTCAGTATTACACTGACGCTTTCCCAGTTCACTTCTTACCGTCTCCCTTCTTCTTGAACATCTCTAACATTCTGTCGGTGACCATGTAGCCGCCGATAACGTTTATCGCCGCGAGCAGTATCGCCACAAAGCCGAAGATCGCGCCGACAAGTCCGTCCGTGTGAAGCGCTACGGCAGTCGCCGATATAGCGCCAACTATCGTGATACCCGAGATCGCGTTCGTACCCGACATGAGCGGGGTGTGAAGCTGCGACGGGACTTTGGATATCAGCTCAACGCCGAGAAATCCCGCGATGACGAACACGAAAACGAGCAGTAATATCTCTCCTACAGTCATTTACTTATCCCCCTTGAATCTGTCATGTATGATCTTACCGCCCTGTGTGAGCAGACAACCCTTCATTATCTCGTCCTCAAGCTTCACATCAAGCTCTTTAGTCTCCTTGTTGTAGAAGTGAGTGAGGAACGCGGTGAAGTTACCGGAAAGCATCTTTGAAGCGTCATAAGGCACCTGTCTTTCGAGCAGATCGCCGGACATGATGATGACGCCGTTGTCGGTAACGACTTCCTCGAAAAGCTTCGAGCCCTCGACGTTGCCGCCTGTGGAAACAGCCATATCAACTACCACAGCGCCGGGCTTCATGCGGTCAAGCACATCCTTGCCGATAAGGCGGGGAGCCTTTCTTCCGAACACCTTTGCGGTGGTGATGACAATGTCGGAGCGCTCGCAGACCTTAGCCTGAGCTTCCTTCTGCTTGGCGAGCTGCTCGGGGGTAAGCTCCTTCGCATAGCCCTGGTCGGTCTGACCCATTTCGCCGAGGTCGATCTTCACGAAGCTCGCGCCCAGCGACTTGACCTGATCTTCTACGACCGGTCTCGTGTCGAATGCGTCAACTCTCGCACCGAGGCGCTTTGCCGTTGCAATAGCCTGTAATCCCGCAACGCCTACGCCGATTATGAACGCACGGGCGGGGTTGATCGTGCCGGACGGCGTCACCATCATCGGGAGTATCTTCGGCATTCTCGCCGCCGCGTTCACTACCGCCACATATCCCGCAAGGGAAGTCTGGGACGACTGAACGTCCATTTTCTGCGCCAGCGTGGTACGCGGTATCATTTCCAGCGAGACCGCCTGTAAGCCCGCCGCCGCCATTTTATTCAGCAGCTCCTTCTCGTTGAAGGGGTCGAGGTAGCTCAGATGCAGCGTGTTCTTCTCTATCCCCTCAATGCTCTCGGGCTTCATGATACGCAGAACAATATCGCTGCCCTTATAGCCCTCCTCGTTGGAAGCCACAAGAACAGCGCCTGCTTTCTCATAAGCCTCGTCATTGAAGCCGCTTTTTTTGCCTGTACCCTTTACCGCCTTGATCTCGTACCCCATGCCGATGAGCTTCTTTACATCATCGGGTATCAGAGCGGTACGCGTTTCAAGCGGATCTGTCTCTTTGCATAACAGAATTTTTTTCATTTGCCTTTAACTATCTCCTTTCGATTTTACGGCTCCGCTATCTTTAACGGAGTCTCCTGCAGTCGGCTGAAAAAAACAAATCTGAGCAGCACCCCGGAGACTCCGGGGTACCGCCTGATCTTTACTGTCTCAATCCCACGTTTCGGTGTCCTGCGAAAAAGCGCTGTTCGCGGCATTATCGCTGTCCTCATGCGTGAGTGTTTCCCCGATATACATACCGGGGTGCTCGTTGATCGGAACAAAATAATTCTTTTCCATACTATTCCTCCGACACGGGGAAGGTTCTTCCCCTGATCATTATAGAACGCCGTTCACCGATTGTCAATTGTCAATTAAACGATTCCCTGTGCGTTCATAGCGTCGAGAACTTTCTCGAAGCCCGCGATATTCGCGCCGACTACGAAGTCGTCCTTATAGCCGTACTTCTCCGCTGCCTTGGCGATGTTGTGGTAGAGGTTGACCATGATACCGTTCAGCTTGCTGTCAACTTCCTCGAAGGACCAGCTGAGTCTCTCGCTGTTCTGGGACATTTCGAGAGCGGAGGTAGCAACGCCGCCTGCGTTTGCAGCCTTGCCGGGTACGAAGAATACCTTGTTGTCCTGGAGGTACTTGGTAGCGGCTTCTGTGGTAGGCATGTTAGCGCCCTCGCATACAGCTATGGTACCGTTGGCTACGAGCTGCTTTGCGTCCTCTATGTCGAGCTCGTTCTGTGTAGCGCAGGGGAGCGCGAGGTCAGCCTTTATCTGCCATACGCCGCGGCCCTCGTGGTACTCGGAGTTCGGACGATAGCTCTTGTACTCGGTGAGACGAGCGCGGTCGATCTCCTTGATCTTCTTGAGCGCTTCAACGTCGATGCCGTCGGGATCGTAGACCCAACCGGTAGAGTCGGAGCAGGTGAGAACCTTTGCGCCGAGCTGGTGACCCTTCTCGATAGCGTAGATAGCAACGTTGCCGGCACCGGATACAACGGCGGTCTTGCCCTTGATATCAATGCCGTGATCCTTAAGGAGCTCCTGAGTGATGTAGAGAAGTCCGTAGCCGGTAGCCTCTGTTCTTGCGAGAGAACCGCCAAAGGAGAGACCCTTACCGGTCAGTGTGCCCTCGAACAGGCCGCGGATACGCTTGTACATACCGAACATATAGCCGATCTCACGTCCGCCGGTACCGATATCGCCCGCGGGAACGTCGGTGTCTGCGCCGATGTACTTGTAGAGCTCAAGCATGAAGCTCTGGCAGAAGTTCATGATCTCGCGGTCGGACTTGCCCGTGGGGTCGAAGTCGGAGCCGCCCTTACCGCCGCCTATCGGAAGACCGGTAAGGCTGTTCTTGAAGATCTGCTCGAAGCCTAAGAACTTGATGATACCGATGTTTACGGACGGGTGAAGTCTTAAGCCTCCCTTGTAGGGTCCGATAGCGGAATTGAACTGTACGCGGTAGCCGGTGTTGACGTGCGCGTTGCCGTTGTCGTCGATCCACGGAACACGGAACTTGATCTGTCTTTCGGGGTTCACAAGTCTTTCGAGAAGCGCGTCCTTGCGGAACCTCGCCTCATTCGCGTCGATGACGGGTCTGATAGAATCGAGGACTTCTCTTACAGCCTGATGAAATTCGGGCTCGCCG
Organism: Ruminiclostridium sp.; assembly: GCA_017550775.1. The sequence goes on from JAFZOA010000155.1 coordinate 3,836, forward strand.
GGGTTTTTTTCGATCACCTGTTCGATGATCTCATCAACATAGGACATTGTTTTCTTCCTCCAATAAAATTTGATTGCGGCAAACCGGGCGCTGTGCGGCGGCGTATGAACGGTTTACCGATATTCACTCCGCCTTTTGAATGGCGGTAATTAACTTGATACCGGATCCTTATCAAAACTTTGAAAACCTGTCGGCTAAAATTCCTTGTCCGACGAATTTTATCTCGCCATCTTTATTCAAGTGTTGAAAAGGAAACAGTATAAAAAGGACGCAGAGACCCCATGACAAAAAAGGAGTTTCAGCGCCATTGCCAAAACATATTCAACTAAACAATCACCAATATATTTTACAATATACACGCCTGATTGTCAATTTGACAAACACATCAAAATTCAGACATTTTACCGTTTGCTAACGACTTATTTCCCGTTTTTGCGAAGCTCCGACGGGCGCTTTCCCGTTCGCTTCCTGAACTCCGAGGTGAAGTAGTCCGCCGTTGCAAATCCGAGCATTTCCCCGACCTCGTGCACCTTGTATCTTCCCGTTCCGAGAAGCCGCTGGGCATACATCATGCGAAAGCGTTTGTAGAACTCCCCGAACGTCATACCGGTATGCTGTCGGAACAGCCTTCCGAAGTAATCCTTGTTGAAGCCGAACTACGCGGCGGCAGTCTGGATCGTGACCACCTTGCCCTCGTTCGCGGAGATGAACTCCCCGAGCGTCTTTATGAACACGGCATCCTGTTCGCCTGTCGCGAGCTCAGCGAAGAAATCCTTCACGGCGAGCCGGTATTCGCTGCACGCGTCGTCGGTCTTGATATGCTTCACCGCCCTGTCGAGAGCTTCACGAAGCTTGGTCTCGGAAGCGGGCTCGGTTATGTAGTCGAGCACCCCGCTCAGAAAACATTCCCGCATCTTCTCCGCGTCGTTCCCGGAGCCGAGGACTATCACGGCGGGGGGCTGCTGTATGGCGGAAAGCCCCTTCGCAAGCTTTGCCGCGTCCATTCCGGGTGGCTCGTCGCGGCATACCACAAGGTCAACGTGAGTGCTTTGTATGTAACGCTCGGCGCTGCGCTCGGTGATCGCCTGTCCGACTATCTCAAATCCCGCCTCGCGCCAGACGTAGCTGTGCTTGTACTCCGCGAGGGATTCGGGGTCTGCGTCCGCTATGAGAAGCCTGAAACGTACCGCTATACCTCATCACTCCCTTCCGAAATTATCTCCCTGCACACCTCATCAATGCTTGACTGTGAGTTCATAGCCCTGCGCAGTATGTACCTGTGCGCGTCGTTCTCGGTCATTCCGCGGGTCTCGATAAGCACGAGCTTTGCCCTGCTCATGAGCTTAAGCTCGTCGTTCTTGCGTTCAAGCTCGGTTATCCGCGCGCGCATTCCGGCGCTCTTGCCGTAGAAGGACGAAAGGAGCTCCGCCGCAAGTATGAGGTTTGAGCGGGAGACCGGGCGTTTGAGGATATAGACGTTGTCGTTCACGAGCCTTTCACGCGCGCTGTCGGGAATGTCCGGGCGCACCACCGCGCAGACCGGCACATCGACCTTCCCCGCGAGCTCGTCGAGCAGCTTTATCCCCGACTCGTCCGCAAGCGGGAGCGAGATGAAGAACACCGAGAAGCTGTCGGGGTCAAGCGCTCTTACCGCGCCCGCTTCGGTTACGGCGGTGATGTCGTACCCGTCCGCGCCGAGCATTTCCGAATAGGTCGTGCAGGCTTTGGCGGTTCCCGCAGCTATAAGTATCTTTCTTTTCACACGACAGCTCCCCCCTTTACGAGTTTACAGTTTACAGTTTACAGGTTACAGTTTAGGCTATACCACACAAAGATTGTGCTTGTATTGTGCAGTCGAATTTAACGTCAGTTTGGCTAAAAGACACGCAGGCTTGCTGGCGCAAGTCAAGTGGATTTTGGGCAATATGACGGAAAAGGCGCAAGCAAGACAAGTGCAAAGGCACCAGCCGTGCTTTGTACGGTATTGTCTTTACAGTTGCCGGAGGTCATCGCAGCCGCTATGAACCCCATAAACAGGTGCGCCGGTGTCTCCGATTCCGTCTGTTACTTAGTGGAGTCGTCAGCTTTCTTCCTCGCAGCCGTTATCAATCCTAAAAACAACGCGTGCGGTCGATTCGGTCTCGACTTGAACTCCGGGTGGAACTGCACCGCGACGAAGAACGGGTGCTCCGGTATCTCGACTA
>JAFZOA010000156.1 GCA_017550775.1 Ruminiclostridium sp.
CGTACTCGGGATTTCCCTTCTTGATCTTCTCGATAGGCACGCCGAACATCTGTGAAGCGGAAGCCTCGTATATCTTCCCATGTGTCGCAAATACTTCCTGTCTCCACGTCTCTCCCGCGAGCCAGGATATCACGCGCGCGTCGATAGCGGAGAAGTCGGCCACGAGGAATACATTTCCCTCGGAAGGAATAAACGCTGTTCTGATAAGCTGTGAGAGCGTGTCCGGGACAGACCCGTAAACGAGCTTTATCATATCCGCATCGCGGCTTTTCACAAGCTCGCGGGCATAAGAGAGCGTTTCTATGTAGTTTCGGGGAAGGTTCTGCACCTGCACCAGACGACCCGCCCAGCGGCCGGTTCTGTTTGCCCCATAGAACTATAAGAGCCCTCTTATCCTTCCGTCGGTGCATACCCTTTTGGTCATAGCCTCGTATTTCTTCACGCTTGTTTTGCCGAGCTCCTGTCTAATCTTCAGAACACGTTTCACGATGTCCTTGCTGCTGTCGTCGCCGAGCAGGTCCTTCACGGTATCTTTCCGAAGATTTTCGAGCGTCTCTCCGGTCTCTTCTTCATACCACGTTATAAGCTGTGAAACGCTGTTTGGATTATCCAGCCCGGTAAGCTCGGAAGCCTCTGAACGCAGGTTATCTGTAACATTCTTATGAACGTCAAGCGCGCCTTGAACGAGCTCCGTGTCGATGCGAACGCCGCGGGCGTTTATGATCTGGTCGAGCTGCCACAGCTTCTGTTCACTGTCGGGAACGGGAAATGCAGAAAGCCTGTTTTCTATCGTCATTTCGGTGACTACATCTCTTATGCAGTATTCCTTGAAAAGCCCCCACTTCTGCGGCTCCATATCCGGATATATTCTCGTGCGGTTTCCATTGGAGCGCGTAGGCTTGCAGGGAACGCAGAATGTACGGATAAGGCTTGCGCCTATTCCCATTTTCTTCTTATCCTGCGGTAGTCCGAGAGCCTCACCCATTGCCGCGAGACCTTTGGTATATCCGCAGTAAAGGCCGTGGAGCATCGTGCAGCGCCATTGCGAGAGCCAGTTCTCCGCATCCTTGAACTTGAAATGCTGTGAAAGACAGAACCATTCAAAAGAGGCGTTATATGCGTGCTTAATGGTGTCACCGTCAAGCAAAGCAAGTCTTAAACGATCGGGAAGATCTTCCCCGCGTGCAAGATCTACGAGCTCGACAGGCATTCCGTCAAAAGACCACGCTATGAGCAGCACTTCAAAGCTATCATCGGTAGCATATTTATACAGACCGCACTTGTCGAGCGGCACTTCGCTGTATGTCTCGATGTCTATTGATAGATGATGCATAGTAACTCCTTTCGGGATATTTCAAGCGCTTGATTGGGGTAGGGGCTTTAAACGGAGCCCCTCCAAGAACGTATTAGAACGGGTAAGCATCGTCGCCGAATACCGAAGGCGGGGGCGGTAGCTGCTGTGATGTCTGCTGAGGGTAGTTTGTGTACTGTGTGGACTGAGGATAAAACTGATTAGCCGGAGCCTGCTGAGGTGCTGCCTGATACTGCTGCTGAGGCAGGGCGGGATATCCGGTGGGAGCCTGCTGAGGTGCCGCCTGATACTGCTGAGGCGGTGCGGCGGGATATGATGTACTGTCAAATCCACCGCCGAATGCTTCCGCCGCGGTCATTCTTCCACCGAGCGGTTCTCCGTCTCTTGTCTTCTGGACGGGACCGAGGCCGCAGCCGATACCTTTTTTTCCGGCGGCGTTGTAGGCAAAGAAGTTTATAACGACCCTCGCATACATACCGGAATACACCTGCGTGCTGTCGAAGATCGGATTCATCTGCATATCGACGATCTCCTGCTGCTGTTTGCTGTTCGCGGTCATTACCCAGTGACCTTTGCATTCCTCGCCGAACATCTCTCCGTTCGGCCTGAGGCCGTCTCCGTCATAGACGGGAGTAGGCGGCTGAGGCGGTCTTGCTCCGTTCCACTTTCCCGCGACACCCTCGGCGATAGCTGCCTGGATAGCGGCATCAATGCGCTGCTTTGTTCCTACGTCCGATTTCGGGATAAGGAGCGTCGCGCTGTACTTTGGCTCTGCACCCTGCTGCTGTGCATACGGCTTGAGCAGATGCTCATAGCTGATGCGGACTTCTCCTGTTGTTACCTGTGTGGGCTTATTCATACTGTTACTTCCTTTCTTACTCGCCGAAAGCTTCGGCGGCTGTGGTCTTGTTTGTTATCGCTGCGCGCTTGTCTGTTGCCTGCGCGAGTGTCGGTTTTCCGGGCGGCTTTATGACGAACTCTGAAAGCTGCGCCTCAAAGTCCTTCTTCCCGAGAAGTTTCTCGACCGCCGTGAGCGTGATCGGCTTGCGTTCGTACAGAACGGCTTCATCATATCCGCTATCGACAAGGTGCTTGAACGCCGCGTCGGTATCGCTGAACTGACGAACGCTCCGTCCTTCGACTGCCTTCCAGCCCGGTACCTCATTACCTGCGAGAAGTTCAGAGAGCGACCATTCTTCAAGATCTGATATCCACTTCTTGATAGCGTCGGCGCGTTTCAGTATTTCGCCTATCTCTTCACGGGAGAGGAGCTCGGGAGCCGCACCGCCGGACTTTTCAAAAGGTTCCTCGGAGAATGCCGCTCTCGCTCTGCAAAGGCTCTTTGCACGGCAGAATCTGCACCACTCTCCGGCATTATACTCGCCCTCACCGTTGTATGCTTTTTCCGCAATAGGCTTGATACCGTTTGCCCATGTATCGAGAAATTTCCGCGTGACGGTATATGTATCAACGTTTTCGATACGAGGCTGGAAGATGTGCATTGTTACTGTGCGTATGTCATAGAGTATAGAGAATGCATTCAGAGCGCCTACCGCATAAAGCATCATCTGCGGGTTCATTTTTGCTTCGACCTTTACGCCCTGACCGTATTTGAAGTCGATCACCATGAGTACACCGCCGCCGATCATAATGCAGTCACCCGTACCAAAGCCCTCGGGAACTATATTCGAGAAGTCAAGCCGCTGTTCGGGAACGATAAAAGGCTTAGTATCGTACTCCGCCGCCTTATCCTTGATGAATTCGAGATAGCTGTCGGTGTGCGTGTCCATTTCGGGGGTGTATTTCTCGTTCTCGGCGATCTTCTTGAACTCGGCACGGTATTTCTGAGCCGATATCGTGCCTATGTATTTTCTGACCTTCAGCTCGGCGAGACTGTGCGCGAGAGTTCCTTCGGCGGCAAAGTCGCTGCCCTTATCCGGGAACTGTGTTTCGAGCCGTGCCGAGGGCGTACAGCTTAACCATCTGTGCGCCCCGGAAGCCGATAAAAGTGCGTGCTGTTCCGGCATTATATCTGCGCCCCCAATCCTCTCAAAGCCAAAGCCATTTCTCCATAGCGCTCC
>JAFZOA010000157.1 GCA_017550775.1 Ruminiclostridium sp.
CCCGGCTTATTGATGATCTCCTCGTGAACACCTATCTTGCCCACGTCATGCAGCAGACCGATGATATACAGGTCTTCCTGCTCCTTCTTGGTCTTGCCGAGCTGTTTTCCGAGCCACGCGGCATACTTCGCCACGCGCTGGGAGTGGTCGTTGGTGTACTTGTCCTTTGCATCGACAGCCTTTGAGAGAGCGAGCATGACCTCGCGGGAAAGATGCCCGACCTTCTCGGTCTGACGGGAGATCTCACGCCGCAGGTGCTTCTGTAGCGAAGCAAGGTCTACGATACGGCGGACACGGCTCAGCAGGACCTCCGGTACGAACGGCTTTCTCACGAAGTCCGAGGCTCCGCTCTTGAAGCCCTTCACTTCTTCCTCGCCACTGTCGTCCGCGGTCATGAAGACTACCGGTATCTCGGCGGTCTCCTCCACAGACTGGAGCGCTCTTATTACATCGAAGCCGTCCATGCTCACAAGGTTCACGTCGAGCAGTATCAGCGCGGGGGCTTCCTCCTGGGCACGGATTATTCCCTCTTCGCCGGTATAAACGGTCGCAACGCGATAGTATTTCTTCAGTATGTTCTCCACCATGCTGCATACCACAGGCTCGTCGTCGATGACCATTATGAGCGGACGCGAGTCGTTTGCGGATGTGCCCATTACCTCATCGGCTATCGTGTTCGAGAGGTAAAGCGCCGTGGCGAGCTGTTTCAGCAGGTTCTTGGTGTTCTCTATGAATACGATGTGCTTTGTTTTAAGCTCCTCGATGTTGCCGCGGATATAAAGCTTTTCTATCGCGGCGGCACGATCAGAAAGAGAATCCGCGCCGATAAGTCTTGACGCGTCCTTCACTGCACAGAGTGTAGCGCGGTAATTGTAATAGTCCGCGGTCTCGATATACTCCTCAAGCTTCGGGACTATGGTCGTAGTGGCAAAGTCATGCAGAGCCGAGACAAAGAAATCCGCGTCCGAAAGGAAGTATTGCTTCGCCGTCGAAAGGCGCAGGAACGGAAGCTCCTTCTGGAGCAGTCTCCACTCCTCCGGCCAGGATGCCTGATCTATATGCTCCTCGTCTACCGGCAGGTATCTGAGGACAACATCCTTTATGGACTTGTCGCTGAACGGCTTGGTAAGGTACTCGGTGAAGCCGGCGGCAAGATACTTTTCCTTCTCGCCCTTTATTGTGTTCGCGGTTAGCATTATGACAGGCGTGTTCCTGCAAAGACCCTCTTCGTGGATTATGCGCATTGCCTCCATGCCGTCCATTACCGGCATCATGTGATCCATGAAGATAAGGTCGAAATGCTCCGCGCGGATATGTTCAAGCGCCTTCTCGCCGTCGGAAGCGGTCTCGGTCTCAAACCCCATGGAACGCAGTATCCTTACGAGCAGATCGACATTCATCTCGGTATCGTCCACCACAAGGATACGAAGCTCCTGCGCTCCGGTGAACGACACATGAGCGTCTTCGCGGCGTTCGTTCTCGTCGGTGCGCTCCTCGTCTTCCTCGCCGGAGGCTATTTCCTTCAGGACATCGTCACTTCCGATATCAACGAACTGGAAAACGCTCTCAAAGAAGTCGAGAAGCCTCCTCGCGGCGAGACGTGCCTTGCGGGAGTTCTCTCTTGTAGAGTCCTCGTCGGTGTCCTCCATGATGATATTGTTATATCCCATTATGGCATTGATCGGAGTTCTTATCTCATGAGACATCTGCGAAAGGAACTGCGCCTTCGCCTCGTCTGCGGCTATTGCTTTGAGCTTTGCTTCCTTCTCTTCCTCACGGGACTTGCGAAGATCCTCCATAACGGTCTCAAGATCGTAGTAATCCGGGGTCTCGTGAGACAGGAAAACAAGGAACAATCCGAACACCGCGCCGGAAAACGCGACGAGATATTTGTTGTCGAAAATGTACTGGATAATGGACGAGCCCACTATGGCAGTCTCTGAGCCAAGCAGGGCGTAATACTGGATCCGACGAAACGAGCTTCGGTAGACTATGACCGCCACTACCGCGAACACGCCGAAATACAGCGGAATAATGTACGCCGCATACACAAACAGAGGTCCTTCATAGTACATACCGTTCTCGTCATAGCCGAAAACATTGCCGGTGATGAGGTTCTGCATGAACATGACTATCATACCGAGCAGTATGACCTGATTGCCGATCATACACACCCGCCTTGCGCGGCCGCGGTACTCGATATAGTCATAGACATAGATTATAAAGACGTAGGACGCACAGGACGCGCTTATGTGGTCCAGCGTATTGAGTACTATTATAACACCGCTCGGGATATTGATATCGATGATATCAGAATCGGTGAGAAGCGATACGAGCACGTCAAAAAACGACGCGAGCACAACGAAAAGTACCATTCGCCTGAACGACGACTCTTTGTTGGTACGGTTCTTATAACGCAGCAACAGGTAGAAATACAGAGTTATCGCGAACGGGAGCGTGATAAGCTCCGGCATAGCGTTGTACCGCAATCTTCTCACCGCCTTTCTTGTTTATTTTCCGGCTCTTACTTTCTTGTGCGCTTCATGAGACGCTGCACGGCATCGTAAAGCTCGCCTTCATCACCGATATAGTTCCTGAGCTTTTCGAGCTTCTCTGTATCGTTCTGTTCGTATGTATCGTCGGGAACTCCGGTCTCTTCCTTGTCCTTATCCGGCTTTTTGGAAGTATTGATGATGATCTTTTCCTTGGGCAGATACCGAAGCAGGGTCTTCTCAAGCTCGGCCGCGTCAATCGGCTTCGAGAGATAGTCCTCAAAGCCCTCCTTCATGTACCGCTCCCGCGCGCCGGATATAGCATTCGCGGTAAGCACGATGCACGGACGGCGGCTGTTGGGATTGGCGCTGCGTCCGCGAAGCTCCTTCAGCATCTCGATACCGCCCATTCCCGGCATTCTGTCGTCAATGAACATGACATCGTATATCCGCTTTTCGGTAAGCTCCAGAGCATTTCTCGCGCTTATCGCCGTATCTATCGCTATCTCGGTGTTCTTTAAAAGCCCGGATGCCACGGTAAGGTTCATTTCGATATCGTCCACGATAAGGATACGCGCCGTGGGAGCTATGAACTGCTCGTGATAGGACTCCACCGCCTCTATCGTATGGATATAGCTCTTCTCATAGTCGCCCATGGGAGTGCCGTCACGAACCTCCTGACGCACCGTGAACGAAAACTCGGAACCCTTGCCGTACACGCTGGAGACTTCGAGCTTTGTTCCCATAAGAGCGAGAAGCTGCTTTACGATGCTTATACCGAGACCGGTACCCTCGATATTGCGGTTTCTGACCTGATCCACGCGCTCGAACGGCGAGAACATCTTCTCAATGTCCTCGGGCTTGATGCCGATACCCGTGTCCTTGACGGAGACTATGAGGTTGACATAGCCGTCAAGCGTATTTTCATAACCGAAGGAGGCCGTTACCGAACCGCTCTCCGTATACTTCACGGCATTGGTCAGCAGATTTAAGATACACTGCTTTATTCGTATATTATCGCCGTAAAGCCCGCGCGGGATATTGCTGTCGGAGTTCACCACGAAGCCAAGCCCCTTCTTCTCGGCACGGGGTCTCATCATGCTCACAAGGTCGTATATCACCAGCGAGAAATCATACTCAACCGGCACAAGCTCCATCTTTCCGGACTCTATCTTTGAGAAGTCGAGAATGTCGTTTATAATGGAAAGCAGCGTGTTGCCCGCGTTGCGGATGTTCATAGCGTACTGTTTTATGTTCGGGTCGTCGTACTCGCGGAGAATCATCTCGTCCATACCGAGGATCGCGTTGATCGGCGTTCTTATCTCATGCGACATACTCGCGAGAAAATCGCTCTTCGCGCGGGAGGCTTCCTCTGCGATCTGCTTCGCCTTCATAAGCTCGTCGTTCTCGTAAACCTTTCCGGACGTGAATATGAGATATAACGATCCTACCGTGAACAGGACGGTTATGAGCCCGAAGACATGAGTTACGAGCACAACTATATTGGAAGCGCCCTCCGCCGCTTTGTCGGCATCGACAAAACCGGCAAGATAGAACTCAGTCTCCGGGATCTCCGACGCGAAGATGAAATAATCCCCGACGGAGGTGGATATGTGCTTTGACGCGGAGACCGATTGTTCAAGCTGGCTTATGAGCGACATGAACGTGACGGAAACTTCATTTCCGAAGAAAAAGTCTATATCCTCCTCTGTGGAGTTCTCAAACGGCACGATAAGCTCATCGTTACGGGAAAGCACAAGCGCCTTTCCCATGCCGTCAAAGCAGGAAATACCGAAACGCTTGCTTATATACGACTTCGGACACAGCTCACAGAACACATACTTGATATTCTCGCCGTTGAATACGGGGAAGCTGAACAGAAGCCCGATATCGTCGTTGTAGGATATGCTTCCGTTTCCGCGGAAAGAGGACTGGATCCCCGGGAAATCCTTCGGAGAGAGCTTCTCGCCATACACCACAGTCCCGTCCGTCGCAAGCAGGCCAAGTCTCATGTCGGTGTTTGCGGTGACCATGGCACTCATAACCTTTTCAAGCCTGTCGGGGTTCTGCTCGATTATGGATGTCCTGTATCTGAGACTGAGTATTTCCGACTGGAACTCCTCGGATGCCTTTTCGGCTATCGTTGCCGCCTGTCTGGAGACCTGACCCTCCACAAAGTCGTACATGAGAGTGTTTATGCGGCTTGTGAGCAGCAGTCCCACAAAAATGAGCACGACAATGAAAACAATGTTCACCGCAGAACGCGGTGCACTCATCGCTTTTTTCAGGTCTGCAAGCTTCATCGAGGAATCACCCCTTCCGGATCATTTCACCGGACAGACGCGGTATCGTTTCTTACGACACGATATCAACGCCCTCCACATACCAGTCAAAGTAGTTTAGCATATTGTCGTCCGACATGGATTCGCCCTCGCCTATCCTTATTCTGCCCTCATTGTCGGCGACGGGACCGTAGAAAACATCGTATGAACAGCTCTCGAAGCGCTCCTTCGCGGCATTTACAGCCTCGGCGCAGCCGTCCGGTGTTTTGTGGGTCTTTTCGGGATCGACAAGATCCATTATGCCGCTCTCTATCCCGAGCCAGCTGTGCTCGCCGCGGAACTTGCCCTGTAAGCAGCTCAGTATCTGGTCTCTGTAATAATTCTCCCATTTCCACACACAGCCGGTAAGGTATATATCCGGGTACTTATCCGAATTGTCGTAGTTGCACCCGACCGCCCATATACCGTACTTCTGCGCCGTATCGAGCGGTGCGAGCGAGTTCGTGTGCATTGCGAGAACATCCGCGCCGTACCCGGTCACCATTTTTTCCGCCGAAGCAGCCGCCTTCGCATCGTCCGTCCAGGAATCGGTGAACTCAACGTGTACCACCGCGTCGGGCGCAACGCTTCGCACACCGAGCGTGAATGCGTTGATATCCCTGTTCACATCGGAGATACGGTATGAAGCGATATAGCCTATGCTGTTGCTCTTGGTGTGAAGCCCCGCAACGATACCGCTCAGATACCTGTACTGGTACATTCTCCCGAAGAACGAGCCGAGGTTTTTTCTGTACTCAGTTCCCATGGAATGGAGAAAGAACCTCTCCGGGAACTCGTTCGCCGCCTGCATCATGACGTCCCCGTATTCGAGCGAGGCTCCGATCACGACCAGGCAGTTCTCGTCCGTCACGAGAGAACGTATCACGTCAATACATTTTTCGTCCGCGACAACATTCTCCCTGTAAACGACATCAAGATTCAGCTCGTCCGAGATGTTCACAAGAGCATCGTAATGTGTACGGTTCCAGCTGTTGTCGTCCACAGGTCCGCTGACGATGAGACCTATACGGGTCTTTTCCTTCAGCACATCGACGGGAGCATTGTTTCTGGTGGCATTGAGTATGATAATGACGGCGATGATTAGTATTGTGAAAACAGCTACGCTGACTATAATACTTATCTGCTTCATGCCAAGCTTGCGCATACCTGCATCGCCGCCTTTCGTTATGTATATTCTGTCAGCTCTCCGCCGAGAGTATGTTCATAATATCCGCGGAGATCGCGTGCTTGAGCTCCATTATAGCTTCGAGATCTTCTTTGACCCCGAACCGGTCATAGTAGAAATACAGGATATCGCATTTCCGGTAGGCGAGCTCGTGGTCTTCAAGCTCACTTCCCCGCCGCTCTATCGCGCGTGTGTAGAAGAACACCGGCTTGCGGCTCTCGCTTATCTCGTCCTCGAACAGACCGCGCCAGAACTCGTACAGCTCTTTTCTGGTCTCTGCGAACGGGATAGTAACGAACTTGTATATCAGGAGCTTGTCCGTGCTCGACCGTTCAAGGTCGCGGCTCAGGCTCACCTCGCGCTCTACCGTGTTCTTGGTGAAGATACCGTCGTCCGGTATCGTCCCCCAGCGCAGAAGTATCTCGGAAAGCGGCAGATCCACCCCGAGAATCGACTCCGGTATGCGAAGTCTCGCCCTTGTAACGTCGTGGCTCTTCTTGGCGAGCTTGCGGCAGATATCCGGCTTGAACTCGGCGGAGTTGAAGTACCCCACATCATACATTCCCATGCGCCCCGCACGTCCGGCGATCTGCTTTATCTCGGTGCCGTGCAGGAATCTCCTGCGCCGCCCGTCCAACTTGTATGTTTCAAGGAACACCACCCGCTTTATCGGAAGGTTGAGTCCCATTCCCACCGCGTCCGTCGCCACCACA
>JAFZOA010000158.1 GCA_017550775.1 Ruminiclostridium sp.
GCAACCGCGAGAAGTGGGACGAGTACGAGGAAGCGGTAGACCGCATGATAAAGCTCACCTCAACGGACTTCGCGCCGTGGACGGTGATCGAGGGCAACGACAAGAAATACGCGCGTATCAAGGCGCTTAAGACGATATGCGACCGCCTCGAAAAGCGGCTCGGAAGCAAGTGAAGCCGTTATTCCGCAGGCTCGCCGCGGGGGCTGCGGCAGTTTGTATGCTTTCCGTGACAACCCCCCCGACAGCAGCCGAAGCATGGGACGATGACGCGGACTGGGAGAATGACGCGGACTGGGACGATGATGTGGACTGGGAGGATGACGCGTACTGGGACGATGACGCGTACTGGGACGATGATGTGGAGTTCGACGGGGAAACGGTATCCGGCGAGGACAAGGAGCTCAACAGTACATGGGTGTATATCCGCGACGCGGTGGAGAACTCCGCTTACCCGGAGAAATTCGACCTGCGCGACGTGGACGGCGTGAACTATGTCACCTCGGTCAAGAACCAGGCTGACTTCGGGGTATGCTGGGCTTTCGGCTCGATAGCCGCCTGCGAGACGAGTATCCTGTACGAGCTTCGGAACAAGCTCGGGCTTGACGTGAAAGCGGAGGATATGGGTCTTTCCGTGCGGCATCTGATGTGGTTCGCGGCACAGCCTGTCTCCGGCGACGCCGAGGGGCGCTACGGACAGACCGGCGAGGGCGTGTACAACCCGACCCTCACCGGGGGAAGGTCGCTTTATCTCGGGAACCTTTTCCTCCAGGGCATAGGACCGGTATTCGAGTCAGACGTGCCGTTCCGCAACAACAGCGGCAAGGTGCTTTACGAGACCGGCGACGCTTCATTCTTCTATGCCGACGGCCTTGACAAAGTTCCGGCGGGAAGTACGCCTTTGTACTACTGCATGGACGATGTTGACGACTGGGCGGTGGACGGGGATATGGAGTATCTGTCCCGCTTCGAGCTCGAAGAGAGCAGTTACCTGCCGAGCCCCGCTGTGCAGTACGGAAAGGACTTCGAGTTCTATGATCCGGACGGTATCAACGCGGTCAAGGACGAGCTCATGCATGGGCGCGCGGTCGCGTTATCCTACAACAACGACGAATGGGAATATCAGTCCGATCTGAAGGCGCACTATACCTACCGCTCGGAGTATGCAAAGCATACCGTGTGCGTGGTTGGCTGGGACGACACCTATTCCCGGGATAATTTCCGGGAAGGGCTCTCATACGACGACTATGATATGACGCCGCCCGGTGACGGAGCGTGGATAGTCAAGAACAGCTGGGGGGCGTGGGACAGCAGCTTCCCGAACCAAGACTTTGAATCCCCGGACAAGGACGGCTATTTCTGGCTTTCCTACTACGACAAGAGCGTAAACTCGCTGATGACCTTCGACTTCCGGACAGAAGACCCGGAGCGTATCGGAAAGCAGTTCGGCGTGATGCGGTACGACTGTCTCCCCGAGGACTATCTGGACTACTTCTCGGATTACAATGATATGATAAGATCCGCAAACGTGTTTACCGCCGACAGGGACGTTGATATCCGCACGATAGGGTATATGACCTACTCTCAGAACAGCCGGGTGTATTGCAGGCTGTATCTTCTCGGGGAGGGCGACGGTCCCGAGGACGGGAAGCGGATAGGACATACATTCAGCAAGTCCCGCTATGCCGGGTATCATACGGTCGATCTTGCCGAGCCGATCCATGTGGAAAAGGGAGACCGGATATCGGTGGTCATGACCGAGATCGGCGACGGGGGATATTTCGTCACCTACACCGAAGGCACGTCGGAGCAGTGCATGAAGGAGAACGACTATTCGGCGTATTCGATAGCCGTGGTGAACAAGGGCGAAAGCTTTCTGTATATGGACGGAAAGTGGGAGGACTGGTCGGAGAGGGTCGAATCGTACAAGACCGAATATCAGAACCTCGTGTTCGACAACTTCCCGATACGGCTCATTTACGATACAGACAGGGAAGCGCCGCCCGCAGACAACAGGGTGTATGAACTGCTGAACAAGAAGCCCTACGAGCAGGAGCCCGTTGAGCAGCCCGAAGAAAATCCCGTTGAGCAGGAGCCGGATGAACAGACTCCCGTTGACACTTCCGAAGCCGGGGAGACCCCGGAGACGGAGGTGACAGCTCCCGACGAGACGGAGCAGAGAAGTGACACATTCCCGGTCGTGTACGTGTTGATCGGGGTGGGAGCGATAGCTGCGGCTGTGCTGGTGACGGTCGTGATTATAGCAGTAAGAAAACACAGAAGATAGAAGGATATCCTCCGCATATAGTGCGGGGGATATTTCTTGTCAGAAGAATGTCCGGTCTGTAAAGGGGACTGTTCGAGTTCCGTGGTACGGTATGGGTCCAGCGTCACGCTGGCGCGGGAGTCCCTCGGTGACCGCTTGTATGCGCGCATCGTGCGCGCTTTTGGCGGTCACCTCACGGCATCATGCAGTGGAGCGGCGTAAGCCCCGGCGGGTGCAGGGCAGAGCCCTGCAGGGGTTTGGGGCAGAGCCCTGCAGGGGTTTGGGGCAGAGC
>JAFZOA010000159.1 GCA_017550775.1 Ruminiclostridium sp.
CTATCAGTACAAGCTGACATCGGGCGGACGCGACCTTTCGGGCGGTCAGCGTCAGAGACTCGAAATAGCGCGTGTGCTTGCGCAGGATCCGTCGATAATAATACTTGACGAGGCGACCTCCGCACTTGACGCAAAGACCGAATATGAGGTAGTTAGAGCGATTAAGAACCGCGGCATCACCTGCATAGTTATAGCTCACAGACTTTCGACGATACGCGACTGCGACGAGATAATCGTCCTCGAACACGGTAACGTGGTCGAGCGCGGCACACATGACGAACTGATGAAGCTCGGCGGAGCTTATACCGAGCTGGTAACGAACGAATAAAGGGGGGAACGAGTTTGGGTTGGTTTGAAAAACAGATACAGCAGAGAGAAGACCTCGACCAACAGCTTTTCGAGGACTCGTTCTTCCGTGTCGCGGGTATAGTCACAGGCGACAGAAAAGCCTCTCAATACAGCGATGAGCGCATAATCACAGGTCAGGCGATAGATGAGATACTTAAATACTATCACTACAAGCCTGTCGAAGTTCCGAAGGCGGTCAAGGATCCCGAAGAATACATAGATTATTGTCTCCGTCCGCATGGTTTGATGCGCCGTGACATAAATCTCGAAGAAGGTTGGTATAAGGACTCGTTCGGTCCCGTACTCGCGTTCCTGAAGGACGGCGGGGATCCTGTTACAGTTCTTCCCGGGAAGATCGGCGGATATTATTTCGTCGATAAAAAGACAGGAAAAACAGTAAAGCTTAGCAAGAAAACGGAAACCCTTCTGGAAGACATGGGATATTGCTTCTATAAGCCGCTTCCGCAGCGAAAGATCGGAGTGCGCGACCTTCTGCTGTACATGAAGAGCTGCCTGTCGGCGAATGACGCGACTTTGATAGTGATCGCGACACTCGCGGTAACGCTGATAGGTATGGTAATTCCTCGTATCACAAAGGCACTTACAGGACCTATTGTTACGAACGGAACAGGCACAATGCTGATCTCGATAGCGATATGCCTGCTGTGTACATCGCTGTCATCGCAGCTCATAAGCTCGGTCAAAGGAATGTACATGAGCCGCGTTCAGAGCAAGACTTCGCTCGGGATTCAGGCTTCGATGATGATGAGAGTTATGTCTCTCCCCGCCGATTTCTTCCGCAAGTACAGCGCCGGTGAGCTCACGAGCCGTTCGATGTCGGTCAACCAGCTCTGCGATATGCTGCTCGGAACAGTGATGTCAACGGGTCTGTCGTCGCTGATGTCGCTGCTGTACATCACGCAGATATTCAGCTTCGCTCCCGCGCTCGTTGTGCCGTCACTTCTGATAATAATCACGACTGTGGTGTTCGGCGCGGTGTCGTCGCTCGTGCAGATAAAGCTGTCAAAACAGATAATGGAGCATGAAGCGAAGGAATCGGGTCTCGAATACGCGATGATCTCGGGCATTCAGAAGATAAAGCTTGCAGGCGCGGAGAAGCGCGTTTTCGCAAGGTGGGCGAATAAATACGCGGAAGGCGCGAAGTTTGTATTTGACCCGCCGACATTCCTCAAGATAAACGGTGTTATCACCACCGCGATAAGCCTTTTCGGAACGATTATCCTGTATTTCTTCGCGGTGCAGAGCGGTGTCGATCAGTCCTCATATTTTGCGTTTTCGTCCGCATACGGCTCGGTAATGGGAGCGTTCTCCGCGCTCGCGGGAATAGCGCTTACAGCTGCGAAAATAAAGCCGACGCTCGACATGGCAAAGCCGTTCCTCGAAGCCGAGCCCGAGACTTCCGACAATCGCGAGATCGTAACAAAGCTTTCGGGAACCATTGAACTCAACAACGTGTATTTCAGATACAGCGATAATGCGCCGTACATCGTGAACAATCTTTCACTGAAG
>JAFZOA010000160.1 GCA_017550775.1 Ruminiclostridium sp.
GGCTGTGGCGGTGAGGGTATTCTTGAAGTAGCGCGGGAAGGATATGGAGATGAACACGTCTTCCCTGCCGATATGGATAAGCTGCTGGAGAATGCCGCTCGAATTTACCGGCTGGACATGAACTACGCTGTCACAGGAGAGGCTCAGGTAATTGCTGAGGAAGCGCGCCAGGATATCGCTGCTCATTGCGCCGAAGATATAAACGCGGCGTGCGGAGATTATCTTCTCAACGGCATCGTTGAAGCGCTCCTCGGAGAGATTTTCGAGGGTATAGCGGATACGCTCGATGTCCTGGGTCATCACGCTTTTGAGCAGGTTGCCGCCTTCAAGCCTGTCCGCGGAGATGTTGAGCCGCTGAATGGTGGTGAGGCGGTTGCGGCCGTAGCTCCTGAGAGCCTGCTGCATTTCGGGATAGCCCGCGAAGCCCATTTCGTCCGCGAAACGCACGACTGTGCTCTCGCTCACGCCAACTGCGACACCGAGCTTTGCCGCGGTCATAAATGCGGCTTTCTCATAGTGTTCGATGATGTAGGCGGCAATATACTTCTGACTTTTTGAAAATTCCGGCATTCGCCTTTCGATATCGGCGATAAGGTTTGAAGACATGACGGTTTCTCCTTTTTGCATACATATTTGTGCAATTCATGCACGCTTTCCGATACACCATATTATTATATCACTGTCGGCTTCAAAAATCAAGCCCAAAATGCAATTTTCGGTCATCAAACTTGCATTTGCATATTGTGCAACTTTGTGAAAAGCAGTTTGCGGCAGAAATCTGATAAATTCCGTCCAGCTTTTTTCAAAAAAAGGTTGACTTCAAGATATGAAAGTATTATAATATAAGGTAAGAATTTTGTAGAAAAGGAGCATAAAAGAAATGGCATTTATTTATTCGGAACCCTCCCATACCTTCGGTGAGTACCTTATCATTCCCGGTTACTCTTCCTCACAGTGTATTCCCGCAAACGTTTCGCTGCGCACCCCCGTCGTAAGATACAAGAAAGGCGAGGAAAGCGCTATCAACATGAATATACCCATGGTCTCCGCGATCATGCAGTCCGTCTCCGGCGAGAGAATGGCTATTGCACTCGCGAAAGAGGGCGGTATCTCGTTTATCTACGGCTCACAGAGCGTTGAGGACGAAGCGGCTATGGTCGCAAGAGTCAAGGGATACAAGGCGGGCTATGTAAAGAGCGACTCCAATTTAAGCCCCGAAATGACCCTCGCGGACGTTCTCGAACTCAAAGAAAAGACAGGTCACTCCACTATGGCTGTGACCGAGGACGGCACAGCGGAATCCAAGCTGCTCGGCGTGGTAACGGGAAGAGATTACCGCGTGTCAAGAATGGAGCGCACAGTCAAGGTAAAGGAATTCATGACCCCGCTTGAAAAGCTCATCACCGCTCCCGCAGAAACTACCCTCAAAGAGGCAAACGATATAATCTGGGATCACAAGCTCAATTCCCTTCCGATCATCGACAAGGACGGCAAGCTCCTGTACTTCGTTTTCCGCAAAGACTACGACTCCCACAAGGAGAACAAGAACGAGCTCCTTGATTCGCAGAAGCGCTACATCGTCGGCGCAGGTATCAATACCCGCGACTACGCGGAACGTGTTCCGGCTCTCGTGGAAGCAGGCGCGGACGTGCTGTGTATCGACAGCTCCGAGGGCTTCAGCGAATGGCAGAAGCTTACCATTGACTGGATACGCGCAAAGTACGGCGATACCGTCAAGGTCGGCGCGGGCAACGTCGTTGACAAGGAAGGTTTCAGATTCCTCGCGGACTGCGGAGCGGACTTCATCAAGGTCGGCATCGGCGGCGGCTCGATCTGCATAACCCGTGAACAGACGGGTATCGGCCGCGGACAGGCTACCGCTCTTATCGAGGTATGCGCAGAGCGCGACAAGTACTTTGAAGAGACAGGCATATATGTACCGGTGTGCTCCGACGGCGGTATCGTTCAGGACTACCATATCACCCTCGCACTCGCAATGGGCGCAGACTTCGTGATGCTCGGACGCTATTTCTCCCGCTTCGACGAGTCCCCCACCAACAAGATCATGCTCGGCGGTACATACGTCAAGGAATACTGGGGTGAAGGCTCGAACAGAGCGCGCAACTGGCAGAGATACGATATGGGCGGCGCAAAGAAGCTCTCCTTCGAGGAAGGCGTTGACAGCTACGTTCCCTATGCCGGCTCCCTCAAATCCAACGTGGACAACACGCTCGCAAAGGTGCGCTCCACCATGTGCAACTGCGGAAGCTTAAGCATTCCGGAGTTCCGCGAGAAGGCAAAGCTCACGCTCGTGTCCTCCACCAGCATCGTCGAGGGCGGCTCGCACGACGTAATACTCAAGGAGACCCGCACGGGACGCTCCGAATAAAGCAGTCCCCTGCCCTTTTACAGTTCAGACAGGAATAAACGCAATACCGCACAAAGACCGCAGAAAGGCTTTGTACGGTATTGCTTTAAGTTGTTGCACCATTCCGTCCCCCGCAGCCTGATCGGTGAGGAAAAAATAATTATACTATATTTACTGACGTTTTTCACCCCGCCTAAATCGGTTTTAAAAACCAAAACTTGATTTGTTGACGTTTTTCACCCCGCCGAAGGCGGGGTGAAAAACAAAAAACTTGCTGTAAATTTATTGACTTGAATTCAGTATTAACGGAAATATTTGTTCAGGAGGAGAAAAAATATGCCCGAATTCAAAGACTTCACGTTCCCGTCAAGCACCGGAAACAACACGATCCATGTCCGCAAGTGCATTCCGGAAACCGAGCCGCGCGGCATCGTCCAGATAGTTCACGGTATCGCCGAGCACATCGGACGCTATGAACAGTTCATGAGCTTCCTCGCGGAGCATGGATTTATCGCCGTCGGAAACGATCACCTCGGTCACGGTCAGACCGCTTTAACTCCGGAAGAGCTCGGGATATTCAGCGAGAAGGACGGCTGGAAGAACGCAGTCTCAGACCTCAATATCCTGCACGACATCATGTGTACCGAGTACCCGGGGCTTCCGTATATCTTCTTCGGCCACAGCATGGGAAGCTTCCTCACCCGCACCTATCTGATACGCTACCCCGACAAGCCCGACCTCGCGATACTGAGCGGTACCGGGCATCAGCCAAAGGTTGTCGTAAAGGCGGGACTCACGGCGGCAGAGGCTATGGTGAAGATGAACGGGCCTGCTGCTCCCGGAGACAAGCTGAACAAGATCGCGTTCGGCTCGTACAACGACAAGTACGAGAATGTCCGGACAGAGTTTGACTGGCTGTGCAGCGACCCGGATGTCGTTGATAAGTACATAGCCGACGAGAAGTGCGGGTTTGTACCCAAGACAAGTATGTTCCGTGACATGATGAGCGGCATAGACTTTATAACCGACCCGGCTCAGATCGCGAAAATGAACAGAGATACTCCGGTCTTTTTCATTGCCGGGTGGCGCGACCCGGTCGGAGACTACGGCAAGGGCGTGACGCGCGCGTACAAGGCGTTCATAAAAGGCGGAATGAAGCACGTCCGCATAAAGCTCTACCCCGGCGCGCGGCATGAGCTGCTCAACGAGCCGATACGCGGCGAGGTCATGAACGATGTTCTGGAGTGGATCGAGGGAAAGCTGAGTTCGGTGAAACGCAAAGACAGGTACAGCTTCTACGGCTGGGAGAATGCCGATGTAAGCCCGGTAGACCCCGAGTTTGCGTCCGTTCGCGACCCGAGAGTGCTGTATGACCTGCTGAGTCCGCTGTGGTGTGAGTACACCTGCGCACCGAGGCTGCGTTCGCAGTGGAGCTCGGATAACCGCACACTCGGACAGTGCTCGATAACCGCGTTCCTGGCGCAGGACATATTCGGTGGAAAGGTGTACGGAGTGCCGCGTGAGGGCGGGAATTTCCACTGCTATAACGTGGTGGGAGACTGCGTTTTTGACCTGACGAGTGAGCAGTTCGGCGACGAGAAGCTGAACTACGAGGACAATCCCGAGCAGCTACGCGAGGTGCATTTCGCAAGCGACGAGAAGCGCGAGAGATATGAGTTCCTGCGCGACGAGCTGAAGAAGTACCTGAGTTGATAGCGAATTTTAGGAAATCTTGGAAAATCTTGTTATTTTTTCAAAAAAGTATTGACAAAACGAGCACGATGTAGTATAATATTAAAGCAGTCAGAAGTCTGGCTGCTTCGTCTGGGTGTGGCGCAGTTGGTAGCGCGCTACCTTGGGGTGGTAGAGGCCGTGGGTTCAAGTCCCGTCACTCAGACCAAATTTTTGGCTTAACCAAGCCGTTTGTCCAATCCGGCTAAATAGGTTGAGCGTTTAACATCTAATGGCATCTAAAGGCTTTATGGGCTGTCATTAGACGAAAAATCATAACCCCAATGATTTAGGTGTTTGACCGTATGGTCAAGCACCTTTTTTCGTTTCGCTTTCGTCCTCAAATGTCTCATTATCGTCGTTTGTTACAAACTTCTCAACATTTGGAGCAATGAAGGTTCCCTGCATATCTGTTGCCAGGATATGTTCTCTATTTTTTGAAACGTGAAGATATATGTTACTCGTTGTTTCTATATCGGCGTGGCGCAGCCAAGACTTAACCGCTTCAAGGTCCCAACCTTTATCAAACAAGATGCTCGCCGTGCTGTGCCTCAGATCGTGAAACCTCATTTCGGGCAGATTGTGTCTTTTCAGCGCTCTTTGAAATGAACGTGTCGCACAATCGGGGCGATAAAGGCTACCGTCAGGGTGGGTAAATATGTATTCCGAGTCTGTATAAAGCTCCTCATACTCCCTTTTGTTTTCCGCCTGTCTTGTTTTAAGAGCCAGGAGCAAGGTTTTAACTTCGGGGAGCAGATCATACGTCGCGTGACTTGTTTCGGTTTTGGTGTTGTCCTTATAGACTATTGTTCTGTTCTTGACCACAGTTGACTTTATTTCAATAGTATCATTCTCAAAATCAACTGCGTCCCACTTTAAACCTAAGACCTCACTTTTACGCAAGCCGTAGTTTATTGCTACATACACGAGCGGATATATTTCTTCACCCTGTAACGCGGTAAGCATTGTGTTTGCCTCGCTTGCTGTCATATAAACATTCTTTGCTGATTTTGCTTTCATTTTCGGTCTGCGCGGCACCGGAACATTCTGCGCTGGGTTTCCGTTTATGTATTCATAGATCACAGCGTCATTCAGTAC